>JANOIK010001017.1:0-5249 GCA_031407585.1 Planctomycetota bacterium
CCGCGACGGGGATTGAGTGGACGTGGAGCGATTGGATGGTTCGAGTCGCGTTCATGGCAAATTTCCGCTTTCAGTTTTCTGGTGTGTTGCCCGCTCATCGAAGAGCGGGCTGACGATGGTTTCAAAGGTACCGACCAGGAAGACCTTGACGGAATGCAGCTGATCCTCGCCGAAGATGCGCGGCAGACTGGCGTCGGCCTGCCGGTATTGGTACTGCACGCCGACCTCCACGGTCTGACCGAGCGCATAGGCGGCGTTCGCGAGAAAGCTCAACTGATCGAGGTCTTGACGGAGGTAGCGCCGGTAGCCGCCGGCTACGTTCCCGCGGAAGGTGGGGAGCAGCGAGCGCCGATAGGTGTAGCCAACGGAGCTGAAGCCAGAAACGGTGCGTGCACGGAAGGACCCGTTTGGCGTGGTGGGATCAGCACCCGGCACCCCGTCGGAGTACGCGGCTTGCGCGCGCCAATCGACAGTATGGACGGGATCGACGATCAGGTTCAGCCAGCTGCCGGCAAGGACGTCGAACATCAGCTCACGTTCGGCCGAGTTCACGTGGTAGAGGTTCGTGCCAACCCCCAGGCGCCTGACGACCGAGAGCGTCGTCTCAGCGGGTACTTGCCGGTAGCCCAGGTTCAAGCCGAGCGAGTTGAGCTCGAACGCCGCCAAGTTTTCCGAGCCGAGCACGTTATTCGAAAGGTTTTCGGCGTGTAAGTCCGCGTAGAGGGTCGGAGTCGGCCACACCGTCAGGTCTGCGACGTTACCGTACTGATGATCCGCGGTGCTCAGGCCGTCCGAGAACGGGTTTTGCAGCTCTGCAAAACGGATCAAGTCGTCATCGCGCAACGCGGGCGTGGGAATGATGTCACTCTTGAGGCGTCCGCGACCGAGGCGGAAGAACGCCCAGCGGTGCTCGAGAAACATCTGAGCGTCAGCAACGAACAGCGAGCCCGGCCGCTCGTAGGCGTCCGGGAAGGTAAGGACGAAGAGCGAACCGGCGCGAAGGTCGCGCGACACGGTCAGCGGCACGCGCGGACGGAGATAGATCAGGCTGTCCGAAAAGTCGAACGCGCTCCTCATGCCTCGCTCCTCATGCTTCGTAAGGCCCACTGATGTCACCCCCCGCAGCCCCAGCGCCCATTCGATCCAGGGGTCGGTGCGCGCCGGGTCTTCAGGCGCGTCTTCCGGATCCACCTGCTGAGCGTTCGACACTCCAGCCCTGCACACGAAAGCAATGGCCAAAAGAGCGGCGGAGATTCTGAGTGGATTCGGAAACATGAACCGCGCCCTATTCATCTAGCGAGACTCTCGGTTTGTAGGTGCCTTCGAAGCCCTCGTATTCGACGTGGGTCATCGCGCCGCCTGGGTACACTCCGTTGTTGGTGGTGTGCGTCACGTCGTGATCGTGCAGCGCCCAGAAGCCGGGATTGTCTGCCAAAAACACGACGTCTTGAGTGCTGCCGGGGTCGATGCGGATGGTGTTGAGTCGAATCGGCGCGGGCAACGGCGCCCCGTCCGTACAGACCCAGTAGAAGTCGTGTCCATGGAGGTGCATGGAGAAGCCGACGTTGCCGGCATTGATGAACCGAAGGCGCGTCCACTCACCTTCGCGCACGCGAATCGACTCGGTCGCTGGATATGCCTTGCCATTAATGGTGAAAAAGTTGGGCCGGGGGGCCTCCGCAGCCGCGCGCGACGGGGCGTAGGGTGGCGCGTAGCCGGCAGCCACCGCCTTCCGGAGCATTTTCTTGTCCGGAAAAACGGCTTGCGTCAGCTCATCGAGCGCTCCGCGAGCGGCCAGCGCGTCTCGTTGCTTCATGCGGGCGAACATGGCGTTCATCTGCTGACGAATGAAGACCGTGTCGATGGACGAAAGGATGAGCGTGTAATCTTGGGTGTAAGGATACTTGGCCTTGATGGGATCATCGGCGCGCTCGATGATGAAGGCGCCGTACATTCCAGCTTGCATGTGCATGCTCGTACCGAAATGGCAGTGATAGAAGTGCGTTCCGTACGGCTCGGCCCGGAAGACATAGCGATACTGCTCGCCGCGCATGACCGGGTCCTGGGTGAGAAACGGAACGCCGTCCATCCGGTAGTCCAAAATCAGCCCATGCCAATGGATGGTGTGCATCTCGTCGTTCGAGTTGATGAAATCCACCCAAACCCAGTCTCCTTCTTGCACACGGAACGTCGGCCCTGGGACAGAGCGGTTGTACCCAAACATGTGGATGACCACGCCCGGCACGAGCTCCTGCTGAATAACGCTGAGCTCCAGCTTGAAGCGCTTGTAGAGCGGGCTGCCCTCGGGGGGCGCGCCTTTGGGCAACGGTGCGGGGGCCATCGACATGCCGGGTTGCGGCTTTCCTGCCGGCATGGACATGCCTCCTTGCGGCTTTCTCGGCGGCGCCCCGGGTGGCATTACCATTCCTCCGTGTCCGGGCTGCTGCGCCATCGCGGTGCGAGTGGAGAGCAAGGCAGCGCCGCCCGCGGCGGCTCCTACGATCGTCTTCAGAAAGTCGCGGCGTCCTTCAAGCTCAGCAGCTTCGTCCGCATCCTGTGACGGCGCTGCATCGATCGGCGTCTTGTCGTATTCCATCGCGTCCTTCGAAGGTCGGTTGCCGAGAGAACGCAAGTGTCGTGCCGTCTCGAACGGCCCTTCGCCGCCCTCGCCTTTCGCCGCCTTCAAACAAAACTGGTCGAGCGCAAAACTCGCGCGCCGCGTTTCCGGACGCAGACAGTGCGCTCACGAACACTAAAGATCCACGCGACTTGCGACGGCTCGCAAGCTAGAGCGCTAGTGCTTTTATTGGACGCCTCGCCGCGCTGGGGAAAGCGGCACAGTTGATGCTTAATAGCGCGGTGCCCGAAGCCTCTGTCAGCTCGGATCAGCGCTTTGACAGCGCGCTCCGGGGAACGCGTAGCTTCGGCCGGAACAAAAGGATAGTCATGTTTGCTCATTCGAACGGAATTGTCTCAACCATATTCGTCCTCGCGTGCCTTTCCGCCTCAGCCTGCGACAAGGCAGCGAAGGGTGATGACTCTGCTGCTCAAACAGGAACAGGCGGCAACGGAAGCGTGGCCTCGGAGGCGACGCCGGCCGCGTCAGCCATCACTCCAGCCGACCACCGCACCATGGGCCCAGGGATGAGAGAGCACGGTGCCGAGATGGGCTCGATGGGAATGGCAGCGGGCGGACACGCTCACGGCGGCGGCGCCGCAATGGCGAAGGCGGGGCATCACCAATGAGAAACCCGTATTACCGCTTGGCGGGTCGAGATCACTGCGTGGTGGCAGCGCTGTTGGTCGTGTCGCTCGGCGCGCTCGTTGGCTGCGCGAAGTCCGAAGAGGATGGCGCGGCGCCAAGCTCGAGCGAGGCGAAGTCTCAAGCACAAGAAGCACACTCGGCGCTCGCTTCCGCTCAGGCAGCGAAACACGCCCCAGGGCACGGGGCGATGCCAATGCAGGATGACGCGAGTAAGTTGCCCGACACCTCAACGGCGCGAGGCAGCGAGCCAGCCCCGAGCTCAGGGGATCCGACGGCAGGTGCGGGCAAGGCACGCCTGATGGGACAACCCTTGGCGAGTGCGTCGGGAGGAGGCCTCCCGTCGACGCCCGGCGCGCCCCACCTCTATCATGTTGGCGCTCAGAGCTTCTTTCTCGAACAGGCCAGCGCAATTGGCGCTACCCCCGAACAACAAGCCCAGCTCTCGAGCATCAAAGACAAGGCCGAGCTCGCGTACAGCGCGACCCAAGGCAAGATCGCTGCAGCGGAGAGTAGCCTGTGGACGCTCACGGCTGCCGAGAAGCCCGACGCAACGAAGATCGACGCGAAGATCTCCGAAATTGGCCGGCTCGGCGCACAGTTGAGGATGGACTACATCCGCGCCGTTGGCGGCGCCGTCGCCGTGCTCAACAACGTTCAACACAAGGCGGTCGTCGCCTTGAATCCCGCCGCGCCTCCTGCAGCACCAGGCGGCTCGACGGCTCCCGCCGGCGGAATGCCAATGGGGGGTGCACCCGCGACTGGGGCGATGCCTGGTATGGGAATGAAAGACGATAATATGGCGATGCCTCCCAAGGCGCCGATGGCTCCCATGCCTGCTGGCGGGGCCATGCCTAGCGGCGCTGGGGCTCCGGGCATGGGGCACATGTGAAAGGCGCAGGTACGCTCGCCGCGGCTACGCCCGGAACCGAGCTCTCAGCCGAACGAGACCGCGTCTCGCGGTTCGATCGTGTGGGGGCCCTGCTACTCTTCGTTTTGGGGAGCGTCACTTTCGGAATAGGCACCTACTTCTACTTCTTCCGTCCGGCCATGCTGCCAGAGGACGCGCGACGAACCGGTATGGATCCTCGGCTACTCGAGCCAGCGCTGGCGGACTGGCTTCGAATTGTCTTCCGAACCTGGGGCGCCTTTTTGCTGGCCTTTGGTGTCAGCCTGCTCTCGGTCGCGAGCTACATGCTCACGTTGCGCTCCGCGCTGCTCACCTGGGGGGTGGTGTTGGCTGTCCTCATGGGGTTCGGACAATTTTTAGTCAGCAATCTCGTAATCCAATCGGACTATGTGTGGCTCATCGCAGGGCTGTTTGCTGTAGCCCTTCTCGCAGCAGTGCGCATTACATTGCACGCGCGACAGACGGGGCGGGCGTAATGCGCACTGCATTGACCGCAGCGCTCCTTCTGGCGGCAACGCTATCAGCGACTTCGCTGAGCGCGAACCCGGCACACCATCCACCAGACCCCGGCGCAGCTTCAGGCGCTCCGTCCGCCATGGGCGCTCCGCCCGTGATGGGCACTCCGCCCGTGATGGGTACTCCGCCCGCAATGGGTACTCCGCCCGTGATGGGTACTCCGCCCGTGATGGGTGCTCCGCCCGCGATGGGAGCCGCAGGCGCGGCTCCAGGTGGGGCGATGGCGCAGATGATGTCAGAGATGATGGGACCGTCCGCCAAGGGCGGCTGCATGGGCGCCAATTGCGGGCCCGGCGGATCCGGCACCCCGCTCTATTCCTCGCTGATGTCGCTTCCTTCGCTCACGCCGGAGAAGCGTGCCGAGATCGATGCGCTTGCGACCGCGCAGGTGAACGAAGGCATGGGTCGTCTGGTGAAGGCCTCCGACTCGCTCAGCCGCGCGACGCAAGCCGGCGACAACGCTGCGCTTCAGCAATCTATCAGCATGATGCATGAGGCTCTCAATGAGCTCGAAGCGGGCATTGCGGCTCGGCGTGTCCTCTCCGAAGGCAAGGCGCCGCG
>JANOIK010000435.1:0-3249 GCA_031407585.1 Planctomycetota bacterium
TCATCCCCCACCACGCGCACGTCGAACGCGTCAATCTTGATCCGCGGGTTGTCGCACCACGTGCCGTCGCACACCGAAAAGTGCCAAGCATGCCACGGGCACGTCACCACGCCCTTCTCATCCATGTGCCCGGCGCCGAGCGACGCCCCCATGTGCGGGCACGTGTCGTCGATCGCGTGGTACACGCCGCCGCGGTTGAACACCGCCACCAGCCGCTCCCCTAAGGTAAACGTGCCGCCCTCGCCCTCGAGGATGGCGCCGACCTTGGCCACTGTGACAAAATCGCTCATCGCGGCTCGCTTGAAGGTCAATGAAGACAGGGATTTTTTAACCGCGAATCACGCGAATCTTCGCGAATCAGGAAACGGAGTGATAGTTAAGAAACGGATCCAAGATCGCTCGTTCTCATTACTCTCCTCCTGATTCGCGCCAATTCGCGTGATTCGCGGTCGAAATCCCCTTCTAGTTTTCGCGCCCTTTCGCGTGTTTCGCGGGTCACTCCCCACCGGGACAAACGGCACGGTGTCGGTTATTCTGAGTTTATCCCACAAAAGCGACCCGACAGCCACGCCGCCATGCCAGCGTCCGACGTTTCCTTTCGCGAGTTCCAAGCCCTCATCCGCGGCATGTACCACGACAAGGACGTGGCCCGCGGGATCGACGGCACGTTCATGTGGCTCATGGAGGAAGTCGGCGAGCTGGCCGCGGCGCTCCGCGAAGGCACGCTTGCCGAGCAGTCCGCCGAGTTCGCCGACGTGCTCGCGTGGCTCACGACCATTGCGAACGTCGCGGGCGTCGACCTCGCCGCGGCCGTTCACGACAAGTACGGCGCCGGCTGCCCCGGCTGCGGCCATCTCCTCTGCACCTGCGACGACGCCGAGAAACCGTGACGCCGCGCCAATCCATCCCCGTTCGCCATCTGCTTGCCATCGTCGCGACCGCGATCGTGGTTGCTTGCCCTTCTCGATCGCGCGCAGCGTATACCGTGCCGCCGGCCGCTGAAATCACCGCCATCCGCATCGGCTTCCACGGCGCCTACAAACTCGGCTGCTGGACGCAAATCGAAGTGACGCTCCAAGGCGGCGATGAACCCGCCAGCGGCGTCGTTCAAGTCATCACCGCCGATCCCGACGGCATCGCCACGACCGTCTCGACGGCGCCGGACGAACTAGTTCGCGTTGCGGCCCACGAAAGCGCGACGACCAATCTCTTCGTGCGCCTCGGCCAAGAAAAAGGCCCGCTCACCGTCCGCTTTCTCGACGACTCCGGAAAGGAACTCGCCGCCCGCACGTTCACTCGCGGCAGCGTCGCGGCGGCCGAGGGCGGCTTCACCCCGGCGCTCACCGCCACCGACAAGCTGGTCGTCACGTTCGGCGCCGCGGGCGACCTCGCCGCCGACCTTGCCCGCGCCGACAACGACGCCGCGACCACCGCCGGCGTTCGCACCGCGCTCGTCGACGATGCCCGCAATCTCCCCACCCAGTGGTACGGTTACGAAAGCGTGGATGCGGTGATTCTCAGCGGCTCGCGGTTGAAATCCTACGCCGACGCCGCAACGCTCGCTCCGCGCATCGCCGCGCTCAATCGCTGGGTCGAGCTGGGCGGCGAGCTCGTCATCTTCTGCGGCGCCGGCTCTGCCGATCTGCTCACCGCGTTCGGCCCGCTCGCCCCCGTGCTTCCCGGCCGGTTCGACGGCGAAATCGTCCCGCTGGCAGACGCGGCGCCCTTGGAGGTCTTCAGCGGCGCCGCGAGCGAAGTGCCCCGCCGCACGCAACGCACCACCGTCCCGCGCATTCTCGAACCGGAAGGCCGGCTGCTCGCCGAAGGCCCCGGCAAGCTGCCGCTAGTGATTCGCACCCGCCGCGGCCTCGGCGAGATCACGTTCGTGGCAGTCGACCCCGACGCCGACCCCTTCACGAAATGGGCCGACCGCACGAACCTGCTGCGGCAAGCCCTGCGCTGGCCGACCCGCGCGCAAGGCGCCGCCGCCAATCGCGGCGCCGGGGCAAGCGCCGCCGCCGACCTCACGAACCAACTCCGCAGCGCCCTCGACCAGCAGTTCACCGCCGTCGCCACCGCGCCGTTCGCGCTGGTGGCACTGCTGGTGATCGGCTACATCGCCATCGTCGGCCCCGGCGATTACTTCCTGCTCAAGTGGATCAAACGCCCGCAGCTCACCTGGCTCACCATCCCGCTGGTCGTCGCCGCATCCTGCGCCGGCGCCTACGCACTCGCTCACCGCATGAAGGGCGACGAGCTGCGCGTGAACCAGGTTGAGATCGTCGACGTGGATGTCGCAACCGGCGCCGCCCGCGGCACCGTCTGGACCCACATCTTCAACCCGCGCGTCGAGCGCTACGATCTCAAGCTCGAACCCCGCTTCGCCAACAAGTCGCTCCCGCAAGCTCCTCCCGACCTAGCGCCTAGCGCCTCGAACCTAGAGCCTCCGTCGTCCGCGACGCTCATCTCCTGGCTCGGGATCCCCGGCAACAGCCTAGGCGGCATGCAGGGCACGCGCGGCCAGCCGCCGCTCTTCGACGACGGCTACGCCTACTCGCCCGCGCTCGACCAAATCGACGGACTCCCCATCGAGCAGTGGTCCACCAAGTCGCTCACCGCGCGGTGGACCGGCCAAGTCGGCCCCACGATCGACGCCCAGCTCCGCGCCCTCGGCGACGACCAGCTCGCCGGCCGCCTCACCAACAACACGGGCGTCCGCCTGGAAGAGTGCCTGCTCATCCGCGGCGCCTGGGCGTACCAGCTCCCCGCGCTCGACGATGGCGACGCCGTGACCATCGACAAATCGCTCGTCTCCAAAACGCTCCGCACGATGCTCACCAGCCGCGACGCCGGCGACGACCGCAACGCCCGCACCGCGGACGACGACACGGTGATCTTCGACGCCCGCTCGACCGACGTCGCCCGCATCGTGAAGATGATGATGTTCTACGAGCGCGTCGGCGGCGCCGCCTACACCGGCACGCCGCACCGCTACCAAAACTTCATCGACATGAGCCAACTGCTGCAGGGCGATGAGGCGATCCTGCTGGCGCGTGCCCCCGCCGACGGCGGCTCCGAGTGGATCAGGCTCACAGACTCGGGGCTTCGCAGCAAGGGAATTGACATCCCCTCGGCGCCTCGCAAAGGGTATGCAATTGACTCCAAGCACGCCCACCGCTGGACGTACTACCGCTTCGTCATCCCACTGCCCGAACGCGAGGCGCCGGCGCCGACGACGCGCCCCATCCT
>JANOIK010000442.1:0-4849 GCA_031407585.1 Planctomycetota bacterium
CATCGTAATCGGCCCGAGGACGAAGATGCCAAGCACCGGTCCCAGGGCAATTGCGATGGCATAACTCCCCAGGCTGATCCCCAGCCCGCAGATCGCCGCCGGCCCGAAATCCATCTGCTCGCCCTGGTTCACAAGATACACAAGGGCGACGATCACCGTCGCATCCAACAAAATCCCCAACATGTCGCGTGCTCCCGTCCGGCGTCGCCGGCAAAAAAGAAGATGAGTTCCGAGCTTTCGCCCGCTGCCGCGAGTGTAAATACCATGCGGCGCGTTCGCAATCTGCGCGTCGCGGGTTATGATCAACGCCATCGGGCGGGGCATAGACACGGCATTCTCGTAACTTTTAGGAACTCCAACGATGCCAAGGCGATCAGGCCAATTCTTCGTCCCCCTCACACTTGCGATCGCGGCAGCGATGACCGCACAGGTCGGCTGCACCGATAGGACCGTGACCCGCACCGCGACGTTCGAACTCGATGCGACCGGCCTGCCGGCGCCTACTAGCAACGCGGTCTCGAAGACCGTGAGAATTCTCAACGAGCGGCTCCCCGACTCTGCGCGCGCTCGCGCGACGGCTGACAATAAGATCGAAGTCGATTTCTACGGGTATCCGACCGCCGAGCAGTACCGACGTTTGCTGCAGTATATGGACGCCACGGGCCGCTTTGGGTTTCGAATTACCGCGTCGCCCCATTTCAATGCCCACCGCACCCCCATCGACATGGCCGAGCAACTTTCCGCCGACCAAACAAGCGTAAACATTGGAGGCAAAGAATTGGCGCGGTGGGTTGAAGTGGACGATCAACAATTCCCTACGAGGGCCGCGGCGCTCCAGGTCGGCTTGATCGTGCGCGACGCCGACGGAGCACTCCAGGTTCTCGTGCTCACCAACGATGGTCTTGACGACGCGGAAAAGTACCTCGAGTCCGCCAGGTCCGGCGTCGATGAGATTGGCCAACCTCAAGTTGAGTTTAGGTTCAACGCCAAAGGAGCTGCCCTGTTCGGCGGGCTTACCGGCCGGCACCTCCCCAACTTCGCCGGTGAGCACTACAACCTCGGAATCCTCCTGGACAACCGCCTGCTCTCGGCGCCATCGATCCACGACAGAGTCACCGACAGCGCTGCGATCAGCGGCAGTTTCTCCCAGGGCGACGTCGACTTCCTTGTTGCCGTCTTGAATGCAGACGCTTTGCCCTATCCGCTCACGCTCGTCGCCGAGCGGACGATCGATGAATAGCGCGGCGATCGCGATTCGCGTACGAGTTCCGCCGCTTGAGGGCTAGCGCTGCGCACTTCTTCCAAAAAAATCCCTTGACGCCCCTCACTGCCAATTGTATTATTGGATTAATACAAGTGACGCCGCCCCGTCGGCCCGCAGTTCCCCATGCAAATCCATATCTCCACCGCCGACGGCGTTCCGATCTATCTCCAGATCGTCACCCAGGTGAAGTACCTCGTCGCCTCGGGCCGGCTCGCTCCCGGCGAGGAGCTGCCCCCCATCCGCGTCCTCGCCGAGCGGCTCATCATCAATCCCAACACGGTTGCCCGCGCGTACCGCGAGCTCGAATCCGCTGGCGTCGTCGAGAAACGCCGCACCGCCGGCACGTACGTGTCCGAGCAAGGCTCCCCGCTCGCCCGCCGCGAGCGCACGAAAATCCTCACCGAGCGCATCGACGCCTTGCTGGCGGAGGCCCGCCAAATGGACGTCGCGTTCGATGACCTCATCAAACTCGCCGAGCGCCGCCACGCGGCCATGCAGGCGACTGCCTCCGAAGCATAACTGCGAAGCCTAACTGCGAAACTTAACGCCGAGGCCCAATCTCATGCACGCCACCCTCGCACCGCCGCAAGCATCCGCGCCGTTCCCCCCCTCGAATCCGCCGATCGTCGACGTCCGCCGTCTCACACGCCGCTTCGGCGACACGACGGCCCTCGACGACGTCTCGCTCGTCGTCCCCCGCGGCGGCGTCTTCGGTCTCATCGGAGCCAACGGCGCCGGCAAGACCACGCTCATCAAGCATCTGCTCGGCATGCTGAAGGCCCAAAGCGGTTCCGTGCAGGTCTTCGGCCAAGACCCCGTCGCGAACCCTGTCGGCGTCCTCGGCCGCATCGGCTATCTCTCCGAGAACCGCGACCTGCCCGACTGGATGCGCGTCGCCGAGCTGATGAGCTACACGCAAGCGTTCTTCCCCGACTGGGATCCCGCGTACGCCGAGGAGCTCCGCGAAGCGTTCGATCTCGATCCCAACGCGCGCATCAGCCACCTCTCGCGCGGCCAGCGCGCCCGCGCGGGCCTGCTCGCCGCGCTCGCCCACCGCCCGCAGCTCTTGGTGCTCGACGAGCCCTCGTCCGGCCTCGACCCCGTCGTGCGCCGCGACATCCTCGGCGCGATCATCCGCACGATCGCCGAGGAAGGCCGCACGGTGCTGTTCTCCTCACACCTGCTGGACGAAGTGGAGCGCGTGGCCGACCGCATCGCGATCATCCACCAGGGCCGCATCCTGCTCACGGCGTCGATGGACGATATCAAAGACACGCACCGCCGCGTTACGCTGCGCTTCGACCGCCCGCTCGATCATCCCCCCGCCCTCGTCGGCGCCCTCTCACACTCCGGCGCAGGCGCCGAGTGGACGTATCTCTGCACCGGCGAAAGCGAACAGCTCCGCCGCGCCGCTGAAGCGTTAGGGGCGACCGTCGTCGCTGACGCGGCGTTATCCCTGGACGAAATCTTCGTGTCCCACGTCGCGAGATAGAAGAGAAGAAGCCGCCCACTCCCGTGTGAAACCTTCCGGCCCCCTCCCCTCGGCGGGGAGGGCTGGGGAGGGGGGATGAAGCGGGCGCCAACTTTCAAACCAACGCCCAACTCTCCGCCCGCGCTCCGCTCCGAAGACTCCGCGGCGCGGCTAAACAATTTCCCCCCTGAACCCTGAACCCTCACCCCTCCTACTCCCATGCCCTCCATCCCCGCCGCACTCACTTGGGAACTCTTCGACCGCGGCCGTTGGGGCCTGCCCGCCGCCGCGCTCGGAGCGCTCGTCTTCCCGATAATCCTGCTCTCCGCGCTGCGGCAGGAAGGAGCGCTCAGCCCGGCCGACACGGGCATGCTCACCCTGCACTTCGCGCTCGTGGGCACGAACCTCGTGATGTTCGGCGCCGCGCTCGTCTCAAACTCCTGGAACATGGCGCGCCTGCACGCCTACCCGGCGACAAACGCCACGCTCGTCACCTGGCGATTGCTGCCCGCCATGATCGTGATGTACATCGAAACCATCGCCTGGACCGCGGCGCTCAACGCGCTGTTCCACCTTGACTGGCCGTTATGGGGCCCTGCCCTGACGTCGGCCGTCGCGCTCGCCGCCGTCATGGCAGTCCTCTGGCTCACGCTCAACTCGCGTTGGATGATCGTCGCCCAATTGGTGCTCGCCCTCGCACTCGGAATTCTGTTCAACTCGCGCTACGGCGATATGTTCGGAGGCCCCGCTCACTACTGGACTGACGTTACGCCTGCCGAAGTGCTCACGCTCGTGGCCATCGCGGCCGTCGCCTGGCGCGTGGCCGTGTTCGGCGTTGCCCGCCATCGGTGCGGCCACCCGCCCTTTTCGCTCGGCCTCCACGCGCTGCTCGCGCGCCTGCTCCGTCGCACGCCGTCGGGGGCGCGGGTCTACCGCTCGCCCGCCCACGCCCAGTATTGGTATCACCTGCGCAACGGCTGGATTGCCCCGTGGATAACGATCGCTGTGCTGGTGATTGGATTGACAATCTGGCTCTTCAACAGCCGGCAGCCCGACGACCTCGCGCGCTACGTAATCGGCCTCGCCGGGTTTGTGATTTTCGGAGCGTTCGTCGCCGGCATCGTCGTCGGCGACGTCAGCTCTGGCCGCGAGGGGTTCATGGGTTCGTTTCTCGCGACCCGACCCATGGCTCCCGCCGATCAAGCGCGAACGGCCCTACTCGCGGGCGCCGCCAGCCTGCTCTCGGCATGGGCCGTGTGGGCTGTCGCTGCGCTCCTCGCGTTCGCTGGCTGCGCACTCCTCGGCGCGCTGCCGTCGCCGCTCATTCCCCTGGACCAAGATTGGCGCCAAGTTCCCGTCGCCTTCGTCGGCTCGTGGATGTTCCTCGGCAATCTCACGGCCGTCGTCCTCGCGGGTCGTCCTCGCGGCTTCGTCAAGCTGGTCTGCCTGGCAATCGCCGGTTACATCGCGCTCGAGCTCGCCGCAAATTACGCGCTCGCGCCTGGGATACATCAGCAAGCCTCCCTTGCCTTCGCCATCGCGTTTGGCCTGGCATGCCTCGTCGGCACGATCGCGGCGTTCGTCGCCGCGCGCCGCCGCGGACTGATCAACGCCCCCACCGCCTGGGCCTCCCTCGGCGCCTGGGCAACACTCGCCGGCCTCACAGTTCTCGTCCTGCGGCCCACCCCCGCGACGCACTACGGCACCTACGTCGCCCTCGTCGGCCTGCTCGCCCTCGCCGTCGCGCCGCTGGCCGCCGCGCCGCTCGCGCTGGCGTGGAATCGCCATCGGTAGGAGGCCATCATTTGGGACGCAGGCGGCGCTGTGCCTCGCGGACCAACGCTGCTTCGATGAAATCGTCCGTAATGTAGAACGTGGTTTCGCGAAGGCGCTCGAGCGTCGACTTCAGGTCGATCAAATCTCGCTCCGCCGCGAACTCCAATACCGTCAGCGTTCCCACGGCTGTGAGGCCAAGGCCCTCGGCGACACGGCGCCCTCGTCGCTCGTCAATAAGAATCGCCTCGGCCTGCAGCTCTAAGGCAAGAGCGATGGCTTCGCTTTCACCGGGATCCAACCGACTCGTGTTAGCGGCAATTTGAAGAGGCGCACGCACT
>JANOIK010001072.1:0-4141 GCA_031407585.1 Planctomycetota bacterium
GCGCGACGGCCCAGCCGTAGCCTTCCTCCGGCCGTGCAATGGGCCCGCCGGCGACGCCGGTGGGGAAAATCTGCCGCACGTCGTGGTAGCTCAGCGCGGCCAGCGGCATCTGCCGCAGATTGTTCTGGCAGGAGGCGCGTCGCGCCGCCTCTCGCGCCGCTTGCACCGCCGGAAGCAGCAGCGCAACGAGTGTCCCGATGATGGCAATGACGACCAGAAGTTCGACGAGAGTAAACGCTCGTCGCTGTGCAGCGCGCATCATGCCACATGTACCCGCAGGAACGGAAGAAGCGCCCTCGCGCGACGCCGCGACCGGAGCGAGCCGTTCGTGGCGGCGCCCGTCGCGCTGGCATTATGACGCGGCGCGCGGTGCTCGAAAGGGATCGACCGAATCCTACTTCTTTCGTTCGCCGGAACTTAACAACCGCGGCTTAGCCTCGTGCCGAATCGACGACTGTTGTACCGCATCACCTGGGAAAAGGATCGACTCATGAGACTGAGAACGATGGTTTCTTGCGCCGTGCTGGCGCTCGCCGCGGCGCCCGCAAGCGCTGGAACGTTTGGCACGAGCGTGAACGCGACGCTCTTCGGCAAGCAATACAAGCTTGATTTCTACCGCATCGCCGGCGACCTGGCGGGGTCGGGGCCGCAGCTGCAGCCCGAGGGCATGGCCTGGTACAACGGCACGCTCTACGTCAGCGGCGACGCCGGCGCCGCGGCCGCGCCGGGCGGCGGGTCGGAAACCAACGGCTACCTCGCCGCGTACGCGGGCGGCACGCTCACCGCTGCCCCCGCCGCCATCGGCCAGTTCGCTACCAGCGGACAGGCCTTGGGGCCCGAGGCGATCACGGTCAACACGCGCGGCTCGGGTTACGGCTCGTTCGCGGGCCCGACGCCGAGCTTCGTCGTCATCGATAGCGCCGGCGCCCCGGTGGGCCGCGTCATCGCGGTAGAAAATGCCGCAGGCCCCAGCGTGACCAACATCGTGGGCCCGGCGCCCAACGCCGACGACCTCGCCTTTGTGCCCGGCGCCACCGCCGCGCAAGACCGGTTCGCCGTCATCGACGCGGACGTCAACCAAGTCCGCTGGTTCTCGACCGACCCGACGCCGACGGCCCTGCCGGGCGCGTTCCCCATCTCGCCGGAAGCCAAGGGAATGGTGTACCTCACCCAAGCGCAGGCCGCGTTGTTCACGCCGCTGGCGACGACCGATTGTCTGATGCTTTCGCTGAAGACGAGCGCCACACAGCAGCAACTGCAGCTTTACAAACTCGACGGAACGCTGCTGGGCACCTCGACGCTGCCCTCGGGCGTCGCCGCCACGCCGACGGCGGGTACCATTGGCAACGCCGAGGCGCTGGCGTTCGATCCCGCTACGAACCGGCTGTTTATTGGCGATGAAACCGCGCTGAACAGTCAGATTGTCGTCGCGACGCAGATTCCGGAGCCGGGCGCCGCGAACCTGCTGGCGATCGGCGCCGCGTGCGTCGCCGCCGCGGTTCGCAGACGGGCCGTTGCGGGCTAAGACAACGGGGACTCATTATCTCGTCACTCCGAGGTCTTCCGAAGAGTTCCGCTGGCAGACTCCCGGCTGGATTCGCGGCGGACCTCGGGGTGACTATTTTTGTTTAGACGCCAAGCATCTTCAGCAACCAGTTGCCGATAAGCGCCGAGATCAGCAGGCTGCCGAACCAGGTCGGCCAGCGGCGCTCGACGATTTTTGTGCGAAGTTCGTACAGCGCCCACGGACGGTAGACGAGTTGCCCAACGACCGCCGCGAACATCAACCACCCGATGCGGTGGAACTCCAGCGAGCGGCGCACCTCGCCGTGGGCGAGCGCTACGAAGCTGCGCGTCAGCCCGCAGCCCGGGCATTCGACGCCCAGAAGCGCCCGGCTGCCGCACATCACCGGCAGCGGCCATCGGTTGGTCGCGGTGACGCGGTCGCCGCCATCGAGCTGCAGTGCGAACGACAACGCCACGACAATCGCGCAGAGCACCAGCATCGTCCAGTGGCGGTCGCGAAGGGCGGCTCGGCGCCGAGCGACTTGCGCGGCGACGTTCGTGGGATCGGCGCCGCCCGCCAGCGGCTCGAACGCGGTGATCGCCAGCGGCTCGGTGGGAGGCGTCACGTCGCGGCCGCGGCCGCGATGAACACCTGCATGCACTTGCGGCAGCGCACCTTACGGCCGATGAATTCGCCGGGCAGCTTGTACGGCGCCGCGCAATGCGTGCACGCGACGGCGACCGTCGCCGTGGACGGTGCAGGAGTCGGCGCGGCAGGCGTCGCGACGACTGGCGGCGCCGCGGTCGGCGCGACGCTCGAACCGACGGCACTGCTCGCCCCCGTCGCTGCAGTCGCGACACCGTCGCCGTTCGTCGTCACTTGAACCGCGGGCTTCGTTTCGTCCTCGACCAGCATGCTCACGCGATCTAGCGGCAGCTTGTCCTTATTCCCCTCGACCCACCGAGCGGCCTCGCCATTGAGCGGACTCTTCACGTTGTAGCTCTGGTACGCCAGCATCTCGCCGATGCGGGCGACGATCGACTGCAGCGACTCGCCAGCGCCCCAGTGGTCGCCCACGCAAATCGCGTGCGGGGCGATGTTCGGATGAAACACGGGCGACAGCATGCGGCACTGCGGCGGGGTGCGCGGATAGCTTTGCGTCAGCGCGATCTCGACGATGTGGCTCGGCGACGGCTGCAGCTCGCCGTTGACCATCCGCAAACTGCGGACGCGGTACTCGATCTGGTACCGCTCCGGCGGATCGCCCTCGGCCTGGATGAGCCGCAGCCGCGGATGGCGGCGCACGTACTCCGCCAGGTTGGCGTGGTCGGCCTTCAAGCGACGCAGGCGAACGGTGCTCATTCGTCGCTCGCCTCGGGGTCGCTGCGGTCAGAGTCGCTGCTCTCTGAATCGCTTTCGGCCTCGTCCGCGGCCTCGATCGCCTTCCCCCCGCCCTGCGACGCCGCATCCGGCAAGTTCGCCTCGGGAAGGTCGAACGTATCCGGCGCCAAATCCATAAGCGTGGGAATGGCAATCGAAAAACCCAGCCCCTCCGCGACGCGGTGATCGCCGGTGAGCGTGTTGATGCCGATGAGCCGCCCCTGGTCGTCGTACAACCCGCCGCCGCTGTTGCCGGGGTTCAGCGCGGCCGTCGACTGCAGAATGCGGAACGAATAGACGCCGCGCGACCGGTTGCGCACCTGCGAGATGCTGCCCGCCGAGTGAGTCCACCCGAGCCCGTGAGGATTACCAATGGCGAACACATCGTCGCCCACGTGCGGCAGTTCCTTGAGATTCCAACTTGCCTCGCGAATCTCGCCCAGGTCGTCGCTCACCCGGGTCGAGATAATTGCCAGGTCGACGCCGTGCGGCGCAATCCATTCGACCTTCGCGGGCGACTGCGCCTGCCCGACGGTCATCACCGTCAGCGGCGCCATGTCGCTCAGATCGACCGGCTCCTCGCTCGGCGAATCGGTGAACTTGTGATCGATCACGTGCCGGTTGGTCACGATGTAGGCCAGGTTGTCGTGCACGCGCAGGATGACGCCCGAGCCGATGCCGCTGCCCGAGAAGCCGAAGTCGGCCTGAATGAGAACGTTCGCGCGCATGGCACGGGCGATGCGATCGGGCAGCTCGTCCAGCGAATCGGGATCCATCGTGAGCTCGGCCAGCGACACCGCGCTGTGCCCCGGGCCAAAGTACAACGACAGCCCGACGCCCCAACCGATGACGTCGAAAATGCCCAGCAGCATCGCGGCGACGGCGAACCCCAAGCCGCGGCGGCGATGCGAGTGGCCGGCCAGCGCGATGCAGGCCACCACGATGGCGACCAACCCGGTGACGAAGCCGAACAGGGGAATGCCCAAGAGCGCGATGACGAACGCCCACACGGCGACGCGATTGCGAGGCCGCACCGGCGGAGCCTGCTCGCTCTCGCCGCGGCGGATGGGCGCCGGCGGCAGCGGAACCGCGGCGGCGAGGTCGGCGGTCGAAACGCTGAGCACCGGCAAGTCGCTGCGGGCCGTGCGGACGCGCGACTGGGGGCACTCGTAGGCGCCGCACCCGCCGAGCGATTGCCAGCACGTGAGGTGGTGGACCGCCCCGCACGTGGTGCACAGGGCCGTCGCATCGTGC
>JANOIK010001075.1:0-5106 GCA_031407585.1 Planctomycetota bacterium
GATTCTCATTCGCACGCTGCTGCACGCGGTACGCGACTTTGGGCGCGACAAGCGCAACATCGCCCGCGAGCAACCGCTCGTGCGACTCGCCGATCATTCGTCGGCACTGCTTGAAGTGCTGGTCGCGGCCGACCAGACGTCGCCGAGCCAGGTGGCGGCGCGAGCCGAGGAGCTGCTGCGCGTGGCCGACGCCTTGCAGGACCTGCCGGAGGAGCAACGTGCGGCGGTCGTCGCCTACTACTGGCGCGGGGCGTCGGTCGCCGAGATCGGCGTCGAGCTCGATCGCAGCGGCTCGGCCGTCGCGGGGCTCATTTATCGCGGCGTCAAGAAGCTCAACACGCGCCTGGCGCCCGTCCCATGACATTGCCTCCCGCCGCCGATGGTCCCGACGGGGACGAACCGCTTGACGCCGAGCGCGAGGCGGCGATCGCGGCGTTTCTTGAAGGCGCCGGCGATCCCGCGGACGCTGAGTTCCTCGCCCAGCACCAGCGCCTCGCGGAGCTGGGATCGTGGTGGCGGCAGGCGACCGGCGAATCACTCCCCACGCCCGCGCCACAAACCAGCGCCGCGAGCTCACTCCCCGCGATCCCCGGTTACGAAATCCTCCGCGAAGTCGCTCGCGGCGGCATGGGCATTGTCTACGAAGCGCGGCAGACGAGCCTCAATCGCCCCGTCGCGCTCAAGGTCATTCTGCATGGCGCTCTCGCCAGCGACGCTGACCGCCACCGCTTTTCCGCCGAGGCCGCCGCCGCGGCCAAGCTCAAGCACCCCAACATCGTGGTCATCCACGAAGTGGGCGAGCACGCGGGGCAGCCGTTTTTCTCCATGGAATATGTCGGCGGCGAGAACCTGTCACGCATCCTTCGCCGCGCGCCGCTCCCCCCGAAGCAGGCGGCGAATTACGCCGGCGAGGTCGCGAGGGCGCTGCAATTCGCCCACGACAACGGCGTGCTGCACCGCGACGTGAAGCCGTCGAACGTGCTTGTCGACGACACAGGCCGCGTGCGGGTGATGGACTTCGGCCTCGCGAAGCAAATCGACGCCGACGAGCAACTCACGCTTAGCGGGCAGCTCGTAGGCACGCCTTCCTACATGGCGCCGGAGCAGATCGCGGGCTCCGCGGGCACGATCGGCCCCGCATGCGACGTCTACGGTCTCGGGGCTCTGCTGTACGAGTTGCTCACCGGCCAACCGCCGTTCCGCGGCGCGAGCCCCGTCGAAACGCTGATGGAGGCGCTCGACTCGGACCCGCAGTTGCCGCGACGGCTCAACCCCAACGTGCCGCGGGCGCTCGAGATGATCGCGCTGAAGTGCCTGGAGAAAAACCCGGCCGATCGCTACGCCACGGCTGGCGCGGCCGCGGCCGATCTCGATCGCTACCTGCAGGGCGAGACGCTGAGCATCTCCAGCCCCAACCTGCTCGACCGCCT
The DNA here is from genome assembly GCA_031407585.1 of Planctomycetota bacterium. GTDB lineage: Bacteria > Planctomycetota > Planctomycetia > Pirellulales > Lacipirellulaceae > Lacipirellula. Next base: position 1,431 of record JANOIK010001075.1, read on the forward strand.
AGTGCGCACGCTGGAGCGCAGCCAGTTCGATCGCGAGATTCACGCCTGCTCGCAGCTGCTCATGCACGTCGCGTGGATCGTGCTGGTCGCTCACGCGGGAATCTTCGCGATCCATTTTTGGAAGCTTCCCCACGCGGCTGCCTGGAGCCACGCCGTCCGCATCGCCGAGGTCGTGGGCATGGCTCTGGTGTTCCTCGCGCTGCGGGCGCCCAACTGGTACCCGCCGCGCGGCGCCGCCGTGAGGCAGTTGTGGTCGATCTGGCTCGGCTACCTCGCCGGCTGCGGCGCCCTTTACGCGGTGTCCGCACTCCAGGCGGCGCCCGGCGACCCCAACGCCGGCCTGGCGGCCTATCCATCCATGGCCGTGCTCGCCAGCCTGGTCTTCATCATGTTCGGGAGCAGTTATTGGGGTTATTGCTACGTCATCGGCGGGGTATTCTTAGGCCTCGCCGTGCTCCTGACGTTCTGGCCGATGGCCGCCCCCCTGGTCTTCGGGTTGTGCTGGTCCGCCAGCCTCCTGCTCCTGGGAATTCGGCTAAAACGGCTCGCCGGGGCGGCGTAAACCGGGAAGGCGCCACTTTTTCTCGATAGCGCGCGCAAGACCGGGCGCTTTGTGGGCTCTTATTGCCTAGAGGGCGCCGGAGCTTCGTGCTGTGCCGCGATGCCTTGGACAGCGACCCGTCGAGGGGAGAATTCTGTTATGCCAATCGTTGTGCGTTGCTCGTGCGGACGGGTGCTCAAAGCGCGGGATGAATTTGCCGGAACCCGGGCCGAGTGCCCGACATGCGGGCAGGTCGTCCAGATTCCCGCGGCGTCGAAGGCGGCCGAGACGGTCGTCGACCACGGCGTGGACCAGGCGGCGCCAACGCCGATTCGCGACTTCCTCGACCCGCCCACCGGACCGGCCGCCGCCAGCTACGCCGCGGCGCCGCACGAACCGCCCGCTCCCCCGGTGCTGCGTCGCATGTTCGAGGCCATGCTCGACCCGCGGAGCATCCAGTGGATGCTCATGATCGGCGGCGGGTTGTGCGTCTTGGGCATCCTCGTGTGGCTCGTGAGCAAGGGAATCTTCGAGAACAAGCTCGTCCTCGCCACGGGGTTGGGCGTTGGCACGCTGGTTATCCTCGGCGCCGGGTGGTTCACAGCACTTCGCACGCGGTTCCGCGTCGCGGGGCAGGCGCTGACGTTCCTGGGCTGCGTCGTGGCGCCGCTCAACCTGTGGTTCTACCACGCGCAAAATCTGCTCACCGTCGACGGCCACCTGTGGGTGGGCGGCGTGGTGTGCTGTTTGTTGTACGCCGCGACGGTGTATGTCCTTCGCGACGCCCTGTTCATGTACGCGTGCGAAGCGGGCGTTACGCTCACGGCCCTGCTGCTGCTTGCCGACATGGGCAAGATCACCGACTCGGCTTGGCTGAGCCTGTTCCTCATGGCGCTCGGCCTCATCTCGATTCACGCCGAGCGGGCGTTTTCGGCGAGCGAGAGCGCCGATTTTCCGCGCCGTAAATATGGGCTGCCATTGTTCTGGTCGGGGCACGCGCAGATCGGCGTGTCGCTCGTGATCCTGCTCGCGTCGCAACTCCTGGGTTGGCTGGGCGAGCCGATCCGGCAGATGTTCGAGTTCGAGTGGGCCGGCAACTTGCTCACGCGAAACTACCTGCTGGCCGCCGCGGTGTGGCTGGCGGCCGTGTACGCCTACGTGTACTCCGACATCGTCGTGCGGCGGATCGGCGTGTACCTGGCCTTGGCCGGCCTTTCGCTGGTGATGGCCGAGATCACGCTGCTGCTGGGCTTCGACGTCGACGCCGAATGGATTATCGCCGCGATGGCGGTCACGTCGGTGGCCATCAACGTTGCGCTGGTTCAATGGCGTGGCTCTTATCCGAACTTCGAACGCTTCGTGCCGCCGCTGGGTTGGGTGCTGGGCATCATCCCCGTGGCGTGGGGCGTCGTGCTGCACCTGCGGGCGACCAGCAACGTCGTGGACGAAATGGGCTTCGCGTACTCGACGACCTGGCCGTTTGTCGTCGTCATGCTTGCCACGGCGCTAGCCAACCGCGCGAACGCCTGGCTCACGCGACGCAACGACCGGAAGTCGTCGATGGCCTACTTCGTGCTCAGCGCGATCGCGCTCATGATCGCGGCCGCCGGTCTGCTGCGGCAGTTGGGGCTCGTCACGTGGAGCGAACAGGCGCCGTGGATGATGCTCATCCCCATCGGCTACATCATCGCCTCGCGCCTGTGGCGAGGGCACACGGCGGAGTGGCCGCTGTACTGGGTCGCTCAGGCCGCCACGGCCGTGATTCTGGTCCATGTATTCGGCGCCGTGATGGACAGCGCGTCGTCATTCGCCCCCATGGCGGACTCGGCGGATTCGGTGAAGCTCGGCCTCGTGTTTGCCGAGGCGGCCGTGTTCTACCTGCTGGCCGCGATGTTCCATCGCCGCAGCATCAACGTGCATCTGACCGCGGCGGCCGCGTGCGGCGCGCTCTGGCAGTTCATGGGCTTCTTCGGCGTTCCCGACCAGTACTACACGATGCTGTACGCCGCGCTCGGCGTCGCCGGCATCGTCATTGGGCGGACGCTCGGGCTCGAGCAGGCCGACGTCTATCGCCCGATGGACGGACATGCCAAAGCCGTTCGCGGACGAGGTTTGCCCGCGTTCCAATGCGGCACGGGCATCCTGTGCGTCGCACTGCTCGCCGCGTTCATGCAAGGGCTCACCGGGCTCGCCCGCCGCGAGGGGGACTGGATGGAGATCATCTCGCTCGGCGCCACAATCGCGGCCGCGGGGTTTGCCAGCGTCGTCGTTCCCGCGGCCAATTGGCGGCGGTTCTACGCCGTCGCCGCCACCGCGCTCGCGGCCGTGACGTTCCTGCGGCTCAACTTGCTCATCAACCTCAGCGGTTGGGAGAAGCTTGAAATCTTCTGCGTCGTCGTCGGCGTGGTCATGCTCGTGGCAAGCCACGTGGCCAAGTTCCGCGAGACCGACGGCGTCCGCGAGGAAGCGGTGAGCTTCGGCCTGCTGCTGGGCAGCGTGCTGGCGGTCGTGCCGCTGGTGATTGCCGTGTTCTACCACCGTTGGGTGGGCGGGAAGCCCTCGCTGCCGAACGAAATCGCGTTGCTGACAACGACCATACTCATGACCGTCACCGGCGTGAGTTGGCAGATCAAGGCGACGACCATGTGGGGAGGCGTGGCGCTCGTGATGTATCTCGTGGTGCTTGTCGTGTCGCTGGCGTATCACCCGCAGGTGGCCGTAGGCGTGTACCTTGCTGTGGGCGGCGGCATTGTGTTCGCCTTGGGCATCGCGCTGAGCATGTATCGCGAACGACTGCTCGAGCTGCCTGAGCGCATGGCGAAGCGGGAAGGCGTGTTTCGCATCCTGAATTGGCGATAGATTCCACCCACCGCGACGACTCAGTGGTAGGGGGCGCAACGCCACGACCGCTGAGCGCCGACCGTGCCTTTTCGATGGCAGACCTATGAGCCAAGTTGCCGACTTTGCGGCGGAAAACGACGACCTGAGCGGCGGCCCAAACGCTGCCGTCGCGGCGTCTGCGAGTCGACTGCCGATGTGGAGCAAGCTTGCCCTGTCGGCGTTCGTCGCGGTGCTCGTGCCGTACTATCTGAAAACTTACGGGCCGACGAACTTTCTGTATTTTTGCGACGTCGC
>JANOIK010001077.1:0-4875 GCA_031407585.1 Planctomycetota bacterium
CGTTGCGGCAATTATTACTTTTTTAGCACAGTTGATTTCCGAGTCGGCTGCGGATTTTGGGGGAGCTTTGGGAAGCTCCGTGCGGGTGCGGGTCATCCGCAAGTCGACATGCCGGACTCCGCGTCGGACCTCGGCGTGACAGGCGCCTGGTCCGGGCCTTAAAAATGTTGCTAATCTCGTCCCGACGGGCGATAATGCCTCGCGTTGCCGCTGGCCTCTCTGGCCCCGTCGACGGCATTTTGCCGTTTCCCGGTCACAGCCGCCAGGACCGTTAGGTTTGTGGTCGGTGCTTCTTGAGCGATCGGATTTCTTGGGCAAAAGCGTCTGCGCATCGTGAGCGTTTCGCCGTCCATGGCGACTGTGCACGGCGTCTCTTGGCTCAGGCGATCGCGGGCGACGTTTCGTGCGTTCTGTAGCCGTCCGCAATCGGCGGCGCCGCTAATTACTGAGGTCAATGATAGCAATGCAACGTGTCGCCCCCGCAATGTTCGCTCGCCATGCATCTGGCCATCGTCGGAATTTACCGTCCGGGTTGATCGTTGCCGCCGGCATCGTCGCGCTGCTCGCCGCCGCGCCCGCCTTTGCCGCCACGTGGACGTGGACCGGCAATGCCGGCAATAACAGTTGGAACAACAGCGGGAACTGGAGCCCGGTCGTGCAGCCGGCAAACAATGGCACGGCGGATATTATTTTTGGGGCGACGCCCCGGCTGACGCCGGATCTCACGCTTCCTTGGAACGTCAACTCGCTGACGTTCAACAACACGGCAGGCGGGTACACTCTCATCTCGACCCTCGGCAACACGCTCACCATCGGCGCGGGCGGGATCACCAACAACGACGCGGGCGATCAGCTCATCAACCAGTCGATGCCGATTACGCTCAGCGCGGCGCAGACGTGGAGTGCCGCCGCGGGCAACATGCTTATTTTCAACCCGGTTAACAACGGCGGCCACCTGCTGACAGTCAACGCGACGGCGTCAGTGGGATTTTTCGCCAATGCGGTGCTCAGCGGCAGCGGCGGGTTCACCAAGAACGGTCTGAACGACGTCTCGCTGCAAGCGGCGAATACCTATACGGGCACGACGACCGTCAATGCTGGCACGTTGCAGGTGATCGGAACCACTGGCGTGGTCACGATTCCCGGAGCGCTCGAGATCGGCGACGGCGTGGGCGCCGCCATCGACACCGTGCTCTTCGTCAACGTAAGCAATAAGATCGCCGACAGCGCCACCGTGAGCGTGTTCTCGACGGGTTTCTGGGACTTGAGCTACCAAAACGCGGTTTATTCTGAGGCGATTACGAATTTGAACATCGTTTCGACCGGGATCGCGGGCGGCGGTATCGTCAAGATTAATGGTGGCGTGCTGACGGTCCTCGGGAACATGACAATGACGGGCGGCGCGATGACAGCGAATGACACGTTCGGAACCTTGAGGATCAACGACAATCTCATCACCAATGGTTCCGACATAGCCGCCAGTATCAGCAGCCGTCTCGACTTCAACAACGGGGCGCGCACCTTGACCATCGACGATGGCACTGCGCTGAATGACCTGAATGTGATGGGAGTCGTCGTCAACGGCGGGATCGTCAAGGATGGCCCCGGCACGCTGCGGCTGGGCGCGGCGAACACCTATGCCGGCGGCACGACGCTCAACGCCGGGACGATTTTGCTCGGTCACGACTCCGCGCTTGGGACCGGGCCGCTGACCGGCGCCGGCGGCACGGTTCGGGCCGACGGCGCGGCGCGGACGATCGCCAATGCGGTCACTGGCAGCTTGGCGGTGGATGGCGCCTTCGATCTCGCGCTGAGCTCTCTGCTGCACGGCGAGATCACAAAGAACGGTCCCGGCACGCTCGTCTTTGGGCAGGCCGGCGCCATCATCAATTCACTGACGGTGAATGCCGGCGCCGTGCGCGTCGATGCCGCCGTCACCTTCGCGGCTGGGCTGACCAACTCGGCCACGCTGCTCCTCGGGACGCCGACGCTTACGGTCAACGGCGCCGGGTTCGACAATCAGAGCTCGCTGTCGCTCGCGGGCAACACGCTGGCGGGGAGCGGGCCGGTTGTCAACAGCGGCCTCATCTCGGGCCACGGCACGATCTCGGCGCCGCTGGCCAATGCCGGCGGCACGTTGCGCGTGGTCGGCGGGACGATGAATGTGACCAGCGCCTTCTCCAACAGCGGCGTGATCCGGCTCGATGGCGGCGCGGGGCTCGTGGGCGGCGCGATTACGAACACGGGCCTCATCCAGGGCGACGGCGCCATCGCCAATCCTCTGACTAATGCCGCCGGCGGGGAACTGCGCGCGGACCCGGGCAAGTCGCTCACATTCACTGGCAGTGGTCACTCCAATGCCGGCCAGATCAGGCTCCTCGGCGGAGCCCTCGACTTTCAGGCCGCTCTGACCAATGATGCCGGCGCCTTTATTTCCGGCAACGGCTCGCTGCTGACCGATGGACTCACCAACCACGGCACGATGAACTTCGCCGGCACGGCCAACATCGTCGGCGACGTCACGAACAGCGCCACCGGGAAAGTCATTTCCGGCGGCGGCGGGGCGACGATCTTCTACGACGACGTGATCAACCAAGGCGAAATTCGCACCAGCACCAACGGGTTCACGGTCTTCTTCGGCGCTGTGAGCGGCGGCGGAACGTTTACCGGAACCGGCACGGTGAATTTCGAAGGGGACCTCAACCCCGGAAATAGCCCAGCCGCGGCGTCCTTCGCTGGCGACGTCGGCTTCGGTCCCGCCGCCAGCGTAGGAATCGAACTCGGCGGACTGATGCCGAGCGCGCAATACGACCGATTGGTCGTCGCCGGCTCGGTCTCGCTGGCCGGCACGCTCGCCGTGAGCTTGATCGACGCCGGCGCCGGGGTCTTCGCACCCGCCGCGGGCGACTCGTTCGACATTCTCGACTGGGGCAGCCTCAGCGGCTCGTTCGCGTCGATCCAGTTGCCCACTCTCACGGGTTTGCAATGGGATCTCTCGAAGCTGTATACGGACGGCCGTTTGTTGGTCGCGCCGGTGTTTGCCGCGGACTTCGACGAAGACGGCGACGTGGACAAGTTTGACTTACCACGCTGGAGAACTGGTTTCGGGCTGAGCGGCTCGGCGACGCATATGCAGGGCGACGCCGACGGGGATCACGACGTCGACGGCGACGATTTCCTCATCTGGCAGCGGCAGTTGGGGAGCGGGCCGCCCGTTTTCGGAGCGGCCGACGTCGTGCCGGAGCCCTCGACGCGGGTGCTTTTGGCTCTGGTCGGCCCCCTCGTCGCGGGGTGGAAAAGGCGGTCGAGAAGTCTGCTATAATGAGGCCGCTTTCCCGGTTTCTCTTATTTTGCGAGGCATTATCGTGATTGCAATTCGACTCCCGGTGGTCCTGGGCATCTTCGGACTTGCGGCGGCGTTCCATGCGGCGCCTGCGGCGGCCGAAGTCTTTCCAGGCAATACGTCCGGGGGTCCTGAGTGGTTCCGGCCGGAGGTTACGGGAAATCAACAAACCGGCATCCTGGTTCCGTACGAGGCGCTGCCATTCGAAGTCTCCGTGTCGGGGAGTTACACGCTCATCACGACGCCGTTAACGGGCCAGTTCGACATCATGTTGTTTCTGTACGATGCGACGTTTGCACCCGCGACGCCGTTGGTCGGATACCTGGCAGGAGAAGATGTATTTATCAATGGGGATCCCGAGCAGATCGAATTCTCGCTGGTAAGCAACACGACCTACTTCGCCGTGACGACAGGCGTTATTGAAATCGACGCCGACCCGTTTAAGTTGTCGATCAACGGTCCGGGGGACGTGGAGCAGGTCGAACCGCCGGATCCGTCTTACGCGGCGGGCGACTTCAACGAGGATCGCAGCGTGAACGGCGACGACCTGGTTTCTTGGCGACAGGGCTTCGTCGCCATCGGCGCGAAGACGCACATGCAGGGCGACGCCGACGGCGATCTGGATACGGACGGGGATGACCTGCTGATCTGGCAGCGGGAGTTGAACGTGACGTTCGTGGCGTCGCCCGCGGCGACGAGCGTGCCCGAGCCGAGCGGCGCCGTCTTAGCAATAGGTTCGCTGTCGGTCGGCTGTCTTGCGAGGAGGCGCCGACGGCCGCGGTGAGGAGGGACTCATGGGCGCGCGACTCATGTGGATCGTCTCGGTCGCGGCGGGCGCTTGGATCGCGCTGGTCAGCAACGCCCCAGGTCAAATCGTCGTCGTTCCACCGGGCCTGAGCCCAGGCGCCTCGTATCGACTAGTGTTCGTAACGAGCGCGACCCGCAATGGGACGTCGCCGAACGTGGCGGACTACAAGGCGTTCGTCATGGCGGCGGCGAACAGCAGGCCGTTGCTCGCGGGACTTGGAACGACGTGGACTGCCATCACATCCACGCAGATGGTCGACGCGCAGGACAACACGGGAACGAATCCCATGTCCGTCGGGGGCGTGCCGGCGAATCCGGGCGTGCCGTTTTACCGCCTCGACGGGGCCCGCGTGGCGCCGAATAACGCGACCTTCTGGAACGCGGTGTTTCCGGAGAGCACCATTTCGTTCACAGAGCTGGGCACGCGCACGCCGATCTCGCTGCAGACGCCCGCGCAAGGCGAGCAGCCGTGGGTGTGGACCGGGACCACCAGTGGCGGCACGAAGAGTCCGAGCAACTCTCTCGGCACGAGCTTTCCCGTCGCGGCCGTAGCGCCCAATTCCGGCGCCGGCCCGTATGCGTGGATCGGGCTGGCCACCTCGGCGGCAAACGACGCGCATGCCCTGTATGGCATGTCGGGAGTGCTGACCGTTCCGAGCTTTCAAGCCGCGGACTTCGAGGAAGACCACGACGTCGATGGCATGGACCTCGATCGCTGGCGCGCC
>JANOIK010000448.1:0-1801 GCA_031407585.1 Planctomycetota bacterium
GATGCGCGCCTCGTCGAAGACGTCACGGGCAAGGGCCACACCACGCTCGCCATCGGCGACGAGCCCTGCATAACGGCGACGGTCGGGTTGAAAGACCAGCGGTAGGGACTTCGCTGAGAGTCGGGGCGTCCGAGGCGCACCGGGATTGCCGCGCCTCGCCTCACCCGCGTCATAGTCCTATCGGTGTTGCGCTGTGCCAGTCGGCGATGGCTCGCAACGACAATTAACCCTGGTCTTTAAGCCCAACCGTCGCCGTGATGCACGGCTCGTCGCCTATGGCGAGCGTGGTGTGGCCCTTGCCCGTGACGTCTTCGACGAGGCGCGCATCGCCGGGGCCGAATACGCGGGTTGAGCCGTCTTCGAAGCCGATCTCTAGCTGGCCGGAGAGGATGATGACGAACTGACGCTGGGGCGCCGGGTGCCAGTCCTGCATCTGGCCGGGAGCGCGGGTGGCAAAACGCAGCTTGGTCACGTCGAGGCCCTGGGCCCAGCCGTCGTACGTGGCCCAGTCGATCTCTTCCCAGGTGGATTTGCCTTCGGCGTTGCAGTACATGCGGTAGGTCTTGCCCATGACTCAGGTTCTCCTCGCTAACTTCTGCTGAACAGACGCATCCTAAGGCACCAGGCGCTCAATGGGCGCGCGATTCGGCGTCGATGCCCTCTGGCGCGAAGCCGCGTCGCATCGTGTTCTCGCTGACGACGCGCGATTCGAGGAACTGCAGCAGGTAGTCCGGGCCGCCCGCCTTTTCGCCAGCGCCGCTGAGCTTGAGACCGCCGAAGGGGTGCCGGCCGACGACGGCGCCGGTGGTCTTGCGGTTGATATACATGTTGCCGACACGGAACGCCTTTCGCGCCGCGGCGATGTTGCGCGGATTGCGCGAGTAAAGCCCGCCAGTCAGCGCGAACTCGGAGTCCATGGCCAACGCCAGCGCCTCGTCGAAGGTCGCAACGTGGAAGACGCTGAGCACGGGGCCGAAGATCTCTTCGCGCGCCAGCGGGTCCTGCGGCATCACGTCGACGAACACCGTCGGCGGCACAAAGTAGCCCTCGCCTGACGACACGCGACCTTGCACGAGCAGGCGCGTCGTGCGCTTGCCGGCCTCGATGTAGCCCTCGATCTTCGCTTTCGCGGCGGCGCTGATTACGTGCGGGACGTAGGTCGCGGCGTCGTGCGGAGGGCCGACGACCAGGCTTTGGACCGCGGGCGCCAGGCGGGCCAGGGCTTCTTCGTAGGCGGACCCGACGATGATCAAACGGCTGCAGGCGCTGCACTTCTGCCCGGCGTAACCGAAGGCCGAGACGATGGCGCCGCTGATCGCCTGGTCGAGGTCGGCGTCGTCGTCGACGATGATCGCGTTCTTGCCGCCCATCTCCGCAATGACGCGCTTGAGCTGCGTCTGGCCGGGACGCAGCTCGGCCGCCGAGCGCAGGATGCCCAGACCAACCTCCTTGCTGCCGGTGAAGGCGATGGTCGCGACGCCAGGGTGCTCGACGAGCGCGGCGCCGACTTCGCTGCCCGCGCCGGGCAGGTACTGCAGCACATCGCGCGGGACGCCGGCCTCGTGCAGGATGTCGACGAGGCGGGCGGCGATGAGCGGCGACTGCGCGGCGGGCTTGAGGATGGCGCAGTTGCCCGCCACCAGCGCGGCGCTACTCATGCCGGCGATGATCGCCAGGGGGAAGTTCCACGGCGCGATGACGGCCGTGACGCCGCGGCCCTCGCGCAGATAAACGTTCTCTTCGCCCATGACCGGGTTTGTTGCGACGGGCTGCTGCAGGCGCTCGGCCTCGTCGGCGTAGA
>JANOIK010001117.1:0-1976 GCA_031407585.1 Planctomycetota bacterium
GCGGCTCGAACACGGCGACCTCGTCGCCGGCCCGCCGCTCACGAAGCTGCAGGAGCGACTGCCGGGGGGCGTCGAAGCGGTCGACCCCGCGCTGTGGCCGCCGAGCGCCGCGGCCGCCGGTCGCCTCGCCGTGCAATTGGCCCAGCGCGGCCACACGACCGCGCCGCTCGAACTCGTACCCAACTACTACCGCAAAAGCGCCGCCGAAGAAAAGGCGCTGCCCGGAAGAATTTAGTGGTGTGCCATGCTCTCGTCCGCGTGAGCATGCTCTGCGAACCACGACCCGGACATGCCTACGCGGGGCTTTGCACAAAAACTCGGACTATGGGAGGCGTCTCCGACGCCGATTCCGCGTACCACCACAACGCGTTGTGCATTGCAGCGCGAAATCGCGGTCAGAGACCGCTCCCACAAGAGTTTATGTGCAAAGCACCTATGCGGACGAAGGCATGCCACCCAAAGACCTGGACTCAGGCCATCGCTAGCGCCACTTCCGCCGCGGCAATCGTCGCGTCGATATCCGCCTCTGCATGGGCCGACGACACAAACAGCGCCTCGTACTGGCTGCACGGCATATACACGCCGCGGTCCATCAGCGCCCAGAAATACTTCGCGAACCGCGCCGTGTCGCACGCGCTCGCCGCACGCCAGCCGTCGATCGGCCCGGAGCGGAAGAACAACGTCAGCATGCTCCCCATGCGCGTAATCGTGTGAGCGACCCCGCCCTGCTCTGCCGCGCGCCGCAGCCCCGTTTCGAGCCGCGCACTCAGCCGCTCGAGCTGTTCGTACGGCGGTCGCTCCTTGAGCACGCGCAGCATCGCGCACCCCGCGGCCGTCGCCAGCGGGTTGCCGCTCAGCGTGCCCGCTTGAAACACCTTTCCCGCGGGGAGCACGTGATTCATGATCTCGGCGCGCCCGCCGTACGCCCCCACGGGCAGCCCGCCGCCCACGATCTTGCCGAGCGTCGTCAGATCGGCCCGCAACCCCACCAACGACTGCGCGCCCGCGAACGCGACGCGAAACCCAGTCATCACCTCGTCGCAGATCAGCAGCGCCCCGTGATGCGCGGTCAGCCGATTGAGCGCGTCGACAAACTCCGCCGTCGGCCGCACGACGCCCATGTTCCCGACGATCGGCTCGAGAATGACGCCCGCGATTTTGTCGCCCCACGCGGCGAACGCCTGCTCGAGCTCCGCGACGTCGTTGTACTCGACTACCAGCGTGTCGCGCGACGCCCCGGCCGTAACGCCCGGCGAGTTCGGCGCCCCGAGCGTCGCCGCCGAGCTGCCCGCCGCCACCAGCAGGCTGTCGACGTGCCCGTGGTAGTTGCCCGCGAACTTCACCAGCAGCTCACGGCCCGTGAAGCCGCGAGCCAGGCGGATCGCACTCATCGTGGCTTCGGTGCCCGAGTTCACCAGCCGCACTTTTTCCACCGAGGGCACGGCGTCGATGATCCGCTCGGCCAGCTCGCTCTCGGCTTCGGTCGGGGCGCCGTAGCTCGTGCCGCGAGCGAGAGCCGCTTCGATCGCCGCGACGACCTCCGGCGGCCGATGGCCCAAGATCATCGGCCCCCACGAGCCGATGTAGTCGATGTAGCAGTGGCCATCGATGTCGAAGAGGTACGCGCCCTGCGCACGGTCGATGAACACGGGCGTGCCGCCGACGGCGCCGAATGCCCGCGCCGGGCTGTTCACGCCGCCGGGCATGAGGCCGAGGGCCCGCTGAAACGCGGCTTCACTCTTCGACCGAGAAACATCCGTGCCCTGCATCACTCACTCCGTGGAAGAATCGTCGCTGTCGTCGCCGCCGTCTTCATTGCTGTCGCTCGCATCGGTCTCGATCGCCGCCAACCGCTCTCGCGCCGAGTCGACCACCGTCGACGCCCACGGCTGATCGCCATAGAGCGCCACGAGCGCCCGATACATCCGCACGGCCCCGGCGCGGTCGGTCGACTCGAGGACCCTCGCCGTGCGCAG
>JANOIK010001131.1:0-3012 GCA_031407585.1 Planctomycetota bacterium
CGACGCCCCCGTGCCGTACTCCGACAGGAATTGTGTCCGGTGGGGGAAGCGCGCATTCGTGGCTTTATGGACAGAATGCATGGTTTTGACTTGGTCGATTGGTGAGCGAGTCGAGGATTCTCGGGGGGGCGTGGATTGCGAGGTGCTTGTGTCGGTGCTTTGAAGTGTCCGCTTTGGGGCCCATACTGTCCGCTTTTGCGGGTTTATGGTCCGGTTCGAGCGGCATTGTGTCCGCGCGTGCGTCATCTCGGGTCGATTTTTCGTGTCGCGCATGGAACGGCTCCTCAATGAAACCCAGCCAAGCGGCGTCGGGTGCGGGCGGCAGGCGCAGCGCGCAGCATCACCCTCGGGTCTACCACAGTTGTTGGCACAATTCCTAGCACACCCAACACAGAATGTGGGAAATTTCTGCGCGGGGCGAGGCATGCAGGTACGGGTCGGACCCACGATCGTCGCTCGGGATATCGCGACAATGAAAAACCCGGAGTATTATGCATTTTCTTGACGGCGGGCGTCCGTAGGGGTATCGTCCCGAATACTCAGGTGGAGATCGTTCCTCGAATAAGGAGCCGCTTATAAAGTTACTAACTCTCGTTACCGGCGCATGCCCAACGCTTGATTGGGGGCGGTGCGTAGACGATTCGATCGTGACAGCGAGCCGATAGTATTTGCAGTTATCTCGATTTTTTCTTTGATTGGTTTTGGGCTTTCTGTTGCTCGATCGCCTGGCGTCGATTCGCCCTTCTTATCTTGCCTCCATGTTCTGTGGAGGACGGCGTGCGCTAGCGTTGCGTCGTAGGCATGCCCTCGGATCGGCAATCGCCGTCCGCTGCGCGCCTTGGACGCATTGACTAGTTCTCCCAACACTTCAATGGAGGGACTTTCATGTCCTTGCGCTACCGTTATGCCATCATGGCATTGATTGTCATTCTTTGGTCTGCCAGTGCGCCCTTGCGAGCGCGTGCTGAGAACCGAGCTTTTGACGGAACCGGCAACAACCTGACGCACGCAAGCTGGGGGGCCGCCGGCACGAACTTCGCGCGCCAAGGGCCGGTCGGTTACATCGACGGCGACTCGGCGCCCCACGTCACGGGTCGCCCCAATCCGCGGAGCGTGGGCGTTGCCTTGATGAAGCAGGTGGCGCCCCGTCCGAACGCCCGCCGACTCTCGGGGTACGTCTATGGATTCGGCAATCTGATCAGCCACGACATCCAGCACACGCTCAACGGGACGACCGAGATCATCGAGTTTCGCACGCCGGTGGGCGACGACATGTTCTTCCCCAACCAGCGAATTCCCTTGCCGCGGTCCGTCTTCGACCCTGCGACCGGTACGGGGCCAGACAACCCTCGGCAGCAGGTGAACTCGACGACGGCGTTTCTCGATGCGTCTGTCATTTACGGGTCGACCGAAGCGGGCGCGTCGATCTTACGCGGCGGGCCAGCCCATCCTGGGGCCAAGCTGCGGACAAGCAACGACATCAATGGCGACGGGCAAAATCTGCTGCCGCGCAATGCGTTCGGGCCTGTGCTCACGGCGCCGTTTGTCGCCGGCGATGACCGCGTGAACGACAACATAATCTTGACGTCGCTGCACACGGTGTTCATGCGGGAGCACAACCGCCTGGTGGATGAGTTGACGGCGGCTCATCCGAGTTGGTCGTCGGAGGAGTTGTTTCAACGGGCTCGCAAAATCGTGGGAGCTCAGCTCCAGGCGATTACTTACAACGAGTTTCTGCCGGCGCTGATGGGGCGGCACGCTCCCGCAAAGCAGGGCGCGTACGACGCCGCGATGAACCCGACCGTGCTCAACGAGTTTCCCACGGTCTTCCTGCGACTGGGGCACTCGATGTTGGCGAACGAGTTCCAGCGCGTGCTCAATAACGGCCAAGCGGCGGATGGCGGGCCGTTGCCGTTGGAGGAGGCTTTCGAGCGGCCAGACAAACTCGCCACTTCGGTGGATCTCGATTTGTTTCTAAAAGGGCTGAGCGTGGAAATTCAGGAGGAGACTGACCTCCAGCTTGTCGAGGGCATGCGCATCGCCCTGTTGGACGCCATCGACATCCAGCGCGCCCGCGATCACGGAATTCCTGACTACAACACGCTCCGCGCGGCGTACGGATTGCCAAAGGCTAAAACCTTCGCCGACATCACATCCGACCCGGCGGCGCAGCAGGCGCTGGCCGCCGTCTACGGGAACGTCGACGCGATCGACCCGTTCGTCGGCGCCCTGGCGGAGGACTTGCTTCCAGGCGCGAGCGTCGGGGCTTTGACGGCTACGGCGTATTCCGTACAGTTTGCTCGACTGCGGGATGGCGATCGCTTTTGGTATGAGCACGATCCAGCCTTTGATGCCAGCGAGTTGGACACGCTGCGAACGACGCGACTTGCGGATATCGTTCGCCGCAATTCGGGGGTCGAGAACGTCAGCAATGATCTGTTCTTCGTTGTTCCCGAGCCTGCCTTGCTCGCGGTATGGTTGGCTGTCGTGCCACTTGTCGCGGGTAAGCGACCGCGGCAAGCGCGACCATTGTAGTGAGCGATGGCGTGGGGCGGCGGCTTGCAAAGCCGCCGCCCTTCTTACGCTGCCCCATGGCGATGTGAGCTTCGTATGGGATGGTGGGTGCAGGAGCCACCCACCCTACTTGGGATAACCCTGCCACACGTACTCGAGCGCTTCGGGGAGCGTTTGGGCTTTCACGGCGCCGTCGCAGTGGGTGGCGTTTTTGGCGAACACGAACTGGTAGTGGTAGCCCTTGGCGGCGAGGGCGGCGGCCATGCGCTCGTTGGCTTCCACCCAGTCGTGCATGTCGTCGCGCATGATGTTGGGATTCAAGAGGTCGCGGTCGCCGACGTGCATCCAAATGCGCAGCGGCTTCGGGTCGCTCTGTGGGATGAGCGTCTTGTGAAACTCCCAGGCGCCGCCGGGGGTCTCGGGGTTGTACGGCCACTGCTGGTTCACGTACGTGCCGCTGTAGCTGAGCACGCGGTGGTAGAGGTCGGGGCGGTACCA
>JANOIK010001189.1:0-1861 GCA_031407585.1 Planctomycetota bacterium
GTCCGCAGGCGCAGCGGAGCGCTCGAACTACCGAATCGCGCCGCAACGCGCTCCGCTACGGCGGACCTTCGCGTCGCGGCTAAACGGATAAATTACAGGTAATCGCTCCAGCCCCGCGATTCGAGTTGTTTCACGATCTCGCGGATGGCTTCCTCGTCGTGCTTGTTCGCCACGAGCGTCGCCTCGGGCGTGTGTACGACGAGCATGTCTTTCAGGCCGACCGTGACGACCAGGTGGCCGTCGTCGGTGCGAACGATTGTGCCGTTGGTGTTGAGGCCGAGGTGCCGGCCGACGATCGTGTTATCAAAACGGTCGGCTCCGGCGAGCCGTGAGAGCGACTTCCAACTGCCGAGGTCGTCCCAGTCGAACGGCGCCTCGATCACGGCCACGCTCTTGGCGTGCTCCATCACGGCGTAGTCGATCGAGATGCCCTTGATGGCCGTGAACTCGCGGCGAAGCGTTTCCGCCTGCGCGGGCGTGTCCCAGGCGTCGACGATCGTCCGCAGGTGGGCGAGCATCTCCGGCTGCCGCTCGGCGAGCGCCGCGAGAATCGTCTTCGCCTTCCAGATGAAGATGCCGCTGTTCCAGTAGTAGTCGCCGGAGTTCACATAATCAGCCGCCGTCGCCGCGTCGGGCTTCTCGCGGAACCGCCGCACGACGAACGTGGGCGCCGCGCCGGCAGACATGTCGAGCCCCGCGCCGCGTTGGATGTAGCCGAACGTTTCGGCCGGATAGCTGGGGCAAATGCCGAACGTGACGATCCGCTCGGGCTGCTTGTTGACGAGCGCCACGGCATGGCGAACGGCGGTTTGAAATCGTTCAGTGCGGCGGATGACGTGGTCCGACGGCAGCACGGCCATCACGGCGTCGGGATCGCGACGGCTCACCAACAGTGCCGCGAGTCCGATGCAGGGGGCCGTGTCGCGCTTGCACGGCTCGCCTACAATCGACGCCGGCGGCAACTCGGGAAGCTGCTCGGCGATCGCGGGCACGAGGCGTTCGTTCGTGACGATCAGAATCTGCTCGGGTGTCACGAGGTCGCCCAGGCGGTCGACCGTTTGGCGCAGCATCGTTTCCTTGCCCACGAGGGCTAGAAGCTGCTTAGGCGTCGCGGCGCGGCTGGCGGGCCAGAATCGCGTGCCCGAGCCGCCGGCCATGATCACTGCGTGGAGCATGAAGTTGTGAGTGGTCCGTTTTCAGAAGTCCGTGGCAGGCGGACGCGCAGCTTCCGCCGACCCTTGGGCGCCATGGCCACTGCTCTGAGTGGCCATGTCTTTCCTCGGCGCTAGCATGCCCACGCCGGGCCGTGGGCATGGCACCCCGCGGGAATGCTCATCATACTCCGTCCGACGGCGGGCTATCTATGGGCGCGCTGCGAGTTAGCTGGAAAGCGCCGCAAGCAGTTCCTGCGCGGCATTTGCTGGCGACAGCGCGCTCGTGACGGCCGAGCTCACGGCGATTCGCGAGAACCCGGCGTCGCGGACCTGGCGAACGTTTGCAATCGTGATGCCGCCGATTGCAAACGCGGGAAGTCGGATTTCGCGCTTCACTTGCTTGAGAAGCTCCACGCCGGGGAAGGCGTCGAAGCGCTTGGTCGCCGAGGGGAACGTCGGGCCGACGCCGAGATAATTGGCGCCATCGAGAACGGCTTGCCGGGCTTGCTCGAAGGAATGACACGACACGCCGATGAGCTTCCGCGGGCCGAGGACGGCGCGGGCGTCCTTCACGGTAAAGTCGTCCTGGCCGAGGTGGACGCCGTCGGCGTCGACTGCCGCGGCGACTGCAGGGCGGTCGTTGATGATGATGAGAGGGTGGGGTTTAGCAATCTGAATTCCTCCGGTCCCCTCCCCCTTGAGGGGAG
>JANOIK010001263.1:0-2138 GCA_031407585.1 Planctomycetota bacterium
CGCTGGCGCTGCACAGCGCGCCGGACCAGGCCGAGCATCTGGAATACGTCCGCACGCACACGGGCTTCTGCCGGCGGATTGTGGTGACGCCCGGCGACGTCGAGCGCGTGGGCGCCTAACGCAACGGGAGCGAAGCGTGGCCGGCGAGTTTTCCACCGTGCGCGTCGCGCTCGCCGAGCGCAGCTACGACATCGCGATAGGCAGCGGCGCCCTGGCGACGCTGCCCGAGTTTCTGCGGGCGCGCACCGGCACCGATCACGCCGTCATTATCACCGACGAGATCGTGGACGAGCTGTACGCCGACGCCGCCGGCGATGCCCTGGTGGGCGACGGCTGGGAAGTCGATGTGCTCGTGGTCGACGCCGGCGAGATGAGCAAGAGCACCAACGTGGCCGACGATCTGTGGAACGCGCTGCTCGCCGAGGGCGCCGACCGGCAGAGCGCGGTGATCGCGATCGGCGGCGGCGTGGTCGGCGATCTTGCGGGCTTCGTGGCCGCGACGTTCGCGCGGGGGCTCGACTTTTTTCAAGTGCCCACCACGCTGCTCGCGCAGGTCGACAGCTCGGTGGGCGGCAAAGTGGGCGTCAACCTGCCCGGCGCCAAGAACATGGTGGGCGCCTTCTGGCAGCCGTGCGGCGTTCTGGTGGACGTGCGCGTGCTGCAGTCGCTGCCGCCGCGCGAGTATCTCGCGGGACTCGCCGAGGTGGTGAAGTATGGCGTGATTCTCGACGCGGAGTTTTTCGCGTATTTGGAATCGCACGTCGCGGCGATCAACGCGAAGGACCCCACGGCTCTCACGCATATTGTCGAGCGATCGTGCCGGCTGAAGGCCGATGTCGTGGAGCAAGATGAACGCGAGACGACGGGCCTGCGGGCGTGCCTGAATTACGGACACACGTTCGCCCATGCGTTCGAGGCGCTGGGCGACTATTCGACCCTGCTGCACGGCGAGGCCGTGGCCGCGGGCATGCGGTGCGCGGTGAGACTGGCGGCACGGCTGGGTCGCGTCGACGATGGCGTCGTCGCGCGGCAGGACGCGCTGCTCGCGGCGCTGGGGCTGAAGCTCGAGCCGCCAACGGTCGATCCGCAGGACTTGCTACGAGCGATGCACCGCGACAAGAAGGCGTCCGCCGGGCGGCTGCGGTTCATCCTGCCGAGCGAGATCGGCCGCGTGGAGCTGGTGGGCGACGTGCCGGACGAGACCGTGCTCGCGGCGATGGAGATGTAGGTTCCATGGACGGGAGTCGTGTGCCTCTGCTGGCTCGTCCAGCAGTGAGGCACTGGTACCCGCTTCGCACTGCTGGTCGAGCCAGCAGTGGCACCCATCAACTGGGCCACTCCATGGCAACTTTGAATGGCACGGTCGCGCTCACCGACGCGGAGCGCGCCGAGATTCTGCTCGCTCTCACGCCCGACGTCGGGCCGATCCTGCGCACGCGGCTGCTTGAAGCCTTCGGCGACGCCTCGGCCGTGCTGGCCGCGTCCGAGTCGCATCTGCAACAGGTGCAGGGCATCGGGCCGAAGATTTCGCGGCGAATCATTCACGCTCGGCATGAGGTGCAGATCGACGCGCAGCTCGCGCTGGTCGCGGAGCATGGGCTCGGCGTGCTGCTGCCCAGCCGGGCGGACTACCCGCAGATGTTGAAGGAGATTCACGATCCGCCGGGCGTGATGTTTGCCCGCGGCGTCATCGAGCCGGCCGATGCGATGGCCGTCGGCATCGTCGGCACGCGGCGGGCGACGCACTACGGCAAGCAAACCGCCGAACGGCTCGCGGCGGGGCTCGCTCGCGCGGGCGTCACCGTGGTCAGCGGCCTGGCCCGCGGGATCGACGCGGCGGCGCATCGCGGCGCACTGAACGCCGGCGGCCGGACGATTGCGGTGCTGGCCAGCGGCGTGCTCAACGTGTTTCCGCCCGAGCACGAGGAGCTTGCCGGTGAGGTCGCGGCGCATGGGGCGGTCGTCAGCGAAGTCGCCCCCACGATGCCGCCGCTCTCAGGCATGTTTCCCCAACGCAATCGCATCATCAGCGGCATGAGCCTCGGCGTGATCATCGTCGAAGCCGCCGACCGCAGCGGCGCCCTCATCACCGCACGACACGCGATGGAGCAGGGCCGCGAGGTGTTCGCCGTGCCGGG
>JANOIK010001266.1:0-5344 GCA_031407585.1 Planctomycetota bacterium
TTCCGCAGAAAACCCGCCCGCTAGCGACTCAGAAGCTTCACTGTTTTCGCGTGCCTTCGTAACCGGCAAGGTCGCTGGAGTGCTAGCATTCGCCGCGGGACCGCGGATACTGAGAGAGTCACTTGGTGATTCAAGGGAGAGTGTTCGCAGATGACGCAGATTAAGTAAGAAGGATAGGAGAAGCAGCGGCAACGCGACGGCTCGCCTCTCTAACAAACAATTCTTCTTCATCTACGTCCATCTGCGTAATCTGCGGACAAATCCGACGAATACAAAACGAGCAACAAGGCCAATCCATGAAGAACCAAGTGGCGAGCGTGTTAGCCGTTGCGATGCTGCTTGGAATCGCGCTGGTGCGGCCGCCGTATCCCAAGGAGCAATGGCTGCAACACACGCCGACCGCCATCGCGCTCGTCGCCCTAGCGTGGGCGCCGCGCAGGCAGTGGCTCTCCGGCGCCGCGATGGGCTGCCTGCTCGGCATGATCGTGCTGCACATCGCCGGCGCGCGGTGGATCTACTCGAACATGCCCTACGAGCGCTGGTGCGACGCAGCGTTCGGCTCCGGCCCCGAAGAGTGGTTTGGCTGGACCCGCAACCATTACGACCGCCTGGTCCACTTAGGGTTCGGCCTGCTCATGCCGCTGCCGCTCGCCGAGACGGCCGCGCGCTACGGCAACCTGTGCCGCCGCTGGGCATTCGCGTGGGCGCTCATGGCCGTGGCCGGAATGAGCGCCGCCTACGAAGTCTTCGAGTGGCTGCTCGCGAACATCGCGTCGCCGAGAACCGCCGAGCACTATAACGGCCAGCAGGGCGACATGTGGGACGGCCAGAAGGACATGGCCCTGGCGATCGCGGGCAGCATCATCGCCGCGCTCGGCTTGGTCTGCTCCAATTGCTGCGGCCCCGTCACGACGCCGACATCTGCAGCTGTCGCAAA
Source organism: Planctomycetota bacterium (assembly GCA_031407585.1). GTDB lineage: Bacteria > Planctomycetota > Planctomycetia > Pirellulales > Lacipirellulaceae > Lacipirellula. The sequence continues at coordinate 938 of JANOIK010001266.1, forward strand.
TCGTGGAAGAACGCGGTAACCATCTTCGTCAGCTCCTGCTCCACGGCCTCGGGCTCATCGAGCAGCTCGCGCGCGGGCCGAGCGTCCGCTCGATCGGCCGTCGGGAACTCGGCGATCGCTTGAAAACGCTCGGTCATCGTCGGGTGCGAGGCAAAGAGCGTTCCCTGCTCGCCTAGCACTTCCTCGCGCACCTTGTTCAGTTCCGCGGCTGCGGCGCCGTCAGGGACGAGTCGATGCGCCTCGTAAGCGTTCGGCACGTACTTATTCAGCTCCAGGTCGCTAATCACGCCCCGAAAGATGCGCCCGTGGGCGACGCTCGCCTTGGTAGCGACGGCAGTGAGCGCCGACTCGAACACGTCGCGGCCATACAAACTCACGGCCATCCGATCGGCCAGGAATTCGCGCGACCGCGAGAAGCCGGCCGCCATCATCGAGTACGCCCGGTAATACAGGTAAAGGAACCAGTAGAACGGGTTGACGTAATTGAGCTGCCCCGCCGTCGCCCCCATGCCGGCCAGCGAGTGCTGGATCGAGGACGTCACCTGGTGGATGAACCGGCTGTACCGCGTGTCGCCGTGGCTGAAGTGGGCGTACTCATGAGCGAGAATCGACCGCAGTTGGTCGACGTTCAGATGCTGCAGGCTGGCCATGCCGAGCGTAAGCACGCGATCTTTGACGCCGAACATGCCAAACGGCCCGCGGCCGTCCTGATGAACGCCGATCTCGGCGCCCGGCGCCATAAATATCTTGTCGACCGGCGCGGTGTTCACGGCGGTCGCCACGTCCTCGACCACCGCCCGCAAGCGCGGATGCTCCCCCTTAGCCAGAGGCAGGCCCGAGGCGCCGGTGGACCGGGCGAACAGACTCTTGAGCACTACCCAAGCCATGCCGAAGCCAACGACCGCGATGATGACGAGCAACTTGATCGGAATCTGCGGCAGCATGAGCACGCCGTAGATCGCTCCGACCGTCGCGACGACCAGTCCCCCGACGACGAACGGAATGGCGACGTAAAACATGAGCAGCCCGCCCATGAGCGACATGCCGTAGAGCCGCGCCATGAGGCTTTCGCCCTGCGTGCGTGCGACGCGCCCATGCTCGATGAGCGACGCCGCATCCCCTAGCAGCGAAACGGCCCGATCGCCGCGCGTGAACCGGGCCAGCATTAACCCCGTCAGGGCCATCGCCGCGGCCACAACCGCATACACCGCGACGAACACGGCGGCTACGGAGCCCGCGAGCTTCCAGAACCCGGGCCGAGCGAGCTTGTCGATTTGGCTCACCATGTCCGCGCTCAAGATACTTACCGGATCGCCGCCCCGAGCGCGCACGACGTCGAGCTGTGCGGCCGCGGCGCCGAATTGGCCTGCTTGCGCGAGCGACACGGCATACATGCACCGCAAGGGATCGTTTTCAGGAAATCGCTCGACGTGCGTCGCGATCGTCGCTGCCGCTTCCTGGGCGTCCGCTGCCGTCAAGTTTTCGGGCAGGTTCATAAGCGTCGCGTTGGCCAGCGCAGCCGCCGCCCATTCCTCGGTAGGCTCCTCGACCAGGGTTTGCTGCAGCAGCGGGACCGCCTCCACCCACCGCTGGGCCGCGATCGCCGCGCGGGCCTCGACGGTCGCGGTCGGCAACTCGGGGTCGAGCTCGCGCGCCCGAGCGAGTTGCTGCAAGCCTTCGGCGTACAGCGGCGTGCCGGGTTGCGCTTCGGGCTGGAACAGCAGCGTCTCCGCCAGCCGGCGATGAGCCCGCGCGTAGGAGTCGTCCAGCTCCAAGCTCCGCCGAATCGACGCATGGGCGCGCCGCGCCCGCGGTCCGATTTCGGTCAGATCCTCGCCGCCCGCGGCGAGTTGAGCGCTGCCCAGCAGGTACCACGCGAAAGAATCGCCCGCGAGTTCGCCGGTGAGCCGACCCTCGGCATCGGCCTGTGACTGCACAAACTCCCAGCTCGCGTCGAACAGCGAATCGGTCACGCTTAGGTCGTTGCCGATCCACGCGAGCAATCGCTGCCGCCACGCGGGCCAGGTCTCGAGCGAGAACGGCTCCGCGGCCAATAATTCCGCCGCGCCCTCTTCAGTCGGCAGAGCGGGCGCCTCCGGCGTCTGAGCGACGGCAACCAGCGCGGGAAGCAGTGCCGCAGCGCACACGATCGCACGAACGAATTGCATGACCGCCTCCCAAACCGGAAAGTCCGCCCCGGCAGATTGAATAGCGCCGCGCGCTCCGCGGCGCCGCACTCTCACGCCACGGCCGCAGAACGCATCCGCTTCAACTGCCGCGCCTTCCATCCCGCTGCCAACCCCAGCGCCACCATGGCCGCGCTCCCCAGCACGCTCCGCTTGCTCTGCGAAACTTTCTCGCGATACTCCTGCTCGTCCTGCTGGCCTTCGAAGATCTGCTCCTTCACATAGTCGTCGGGCATGTCGCCCTTGCTGTCGGCCGAGCCGGTGCGATAGCCCTCCGTGATCTCGATGGACGACTGAAGCATCTTCGCGTTGTGATTCCACGCCGAGATGTTGCTGAACAGGCACAACGCGCCCACGAGCACGCCCCACGCGGCGACTACCCACAACGAGACGACCCACGCCGGCGCGGCCGTCGCCGCCTTCATCGCGGCCCAGCCAAGAAATCCGGCGAGCCCCGCCGTCGCCGGAACGCTCAAGAACAGCAGTTCGTCCGCCGAAGCTCCGTTCGGAGTCGTCGGCAAGAGCGCGCACGTTACTAGGATCACGCCGCACACGGTCGCGCCCACGGCGGCGATTAGTCCCTGTCGTTCGTTCACGGCCACACTCCGCTGGAAATGACGGACGCCGGTCGAGCGCCGACATCGTCAGCGGAGTATAAGCAGACGCGAAACGGCGGTCAAAAGCGATCGCAACATTGCCGTTCGCGGCTTAGCGCGCCCGGTTGTGGGAGCGGTCTCTGACCGCGATTAAGCGCAGCAATTCACCACGTGTTGAGGTGGTACGCGAAATCGGCGTCGGAGACGCCTCCCACATGCCGAAACTTTGTGCAACCCTCTACCGCCGACGGAACAACAACCCGCCGCCGCGATGGCCCCACGCGCTGCCGCGCACGCTCGACGCGCGGTGGGCGCGTTCCCACCGCATCGATCCGTAGTTCACGCCGCTGAGATTGAAGCTGCGATACGGATTGTTCGCGCTGATCGGCGCCGCCTCCGCCGGGGCGTCCACCACTGCCATCGCGAACGCCGCCATCGCCGCCAACAAAAGTTTACGCATCATCGCACGCCTCCTAAAAAGCCGCCCGAGCAGGCAGGCCAAATTCTAGGCGCGAGACCCCCCCGCGGCGAGCGACTAGCCACCCCGATTGCGGTTTAGCCCCGCAACGCAGCACAGCCCTACCCCCAGCAGGCATGCCGACCCCGGCTCCGGCACGGGCGGACCCACCGCCAGGTCGATCGAGTTGTTCGGGATCGTCAGCGTCATCGTTCCCGGCGCCAGCATGTAGATCTGAAGCTCAAACCCAAACGGCATGTCCGTCGCATCAATCGGCACGACGAAGCTCGCGCTGCCCGTGTAGAGATGCGAGCCGATTTCGAGCTCATGAAACACTTCCGGCAGCCCGATGGGGTCCGCGTTGGGCGGAAAGATGTTGCCGTAAAACACATAATTCCCAGACTGAACGTTCTCCGGCCCAGGGTCCGGCATGTCGATGATCAGGTCCCACTCAATCGACAGCACATCGCCCGCCGCCGCCGTGGCAACGCCGTTCAAAAAAACGTGCCCGTTGCCGCTGTCGTCGTTGAAGAATGTCGCGCTGCCCGAAACCTTCTGCGGATCGGCCGGCGTGCCGGAGCCGCTCACCGAAATCGTCGGCGTTCCCACGACGCTGAAGCCTCCGCTGCCGGTGACGATCGGCGGATCGAGCGTCAGGGCCGCGTCGGCCACCCGTGGCGCGGCAACGGCCGCTGCGGCAACCGCTGCCCCAAGACCGAGACATCGAAAAACGAAACTCAGCCCGCCGACCGGCGATGAATTCATGACGCGCTCCGTAAAGAGGACAAGAGAGCAGCGAAGAGTCGGCCCCCACCCGTCGTTTCGACGAGCCCGGATCCGCCCCGTCAATTCGCCGTCATCTTATCGGAACGCACACCGCCGTACCAGCCTTTTCGGCGCCGCGGCCAACTGCTCACGCCAGCCGCACGCGGCGCCGGCGGACCGCCCCCGCCGCCCCGCATGCCGCCACGCCCAGCAGGCACGCCGTGCTCGGCTCCGGCACCACCACGAAACCCAACTGGTACGTCGTGGTCCCGCCGGTCTGCTGAATCCAGAACGTGTACTGCGGCCCCGTCAGCGGACCGGTGAATCCCTGCCCGCCCGTGCCGAGGTCCTGCAGAATGTCTTCGCCGGGCAAGTGATCCTGCCCGGGACCAAAATGGGCCCA
>JANOIK010001280.1:0-1647 GCA_031407585.1 Planctomycetota bacterium
GGCGACCGCCTGCAGGTGAAGGTGATCGCGGTCGACGAGCAAGACCGCGTGAAGCTGAGCCGCAAGGCTGTGCTACGCGAGCAAGCGCACGCCGAGCCAGCGGTTCAGGCGTAGGGTCTTCCGTGAGTCTGCACATTCTAGGCGGCGGGGTCCTCGGGGCTTCGCCGCTTTTTTACGCGCTTAGGCGAGGATCTACTTTTCCGATTGCGCCGGCCCGCGCCGCGGCGTTTGCTACTCCCAGTTCGGACGATGTAGAATGCAACTGAACGCCGAATGGACGCACTCTCTCAAATCCAACGCGATTGTGAATCGCCCCATGTTCGATCGAATTACTTCCGACCCCGGCATCCTGGGCGGCAAGCCGATTATCCGCGGCACGAGGATCAGCGTCGAAATGGTGCTCGAGTGGGTTGCGTCCGGCGCGTCGCGCGACGAAATCCTGCTGCGTAGCCCACACCTTAGCTCGGACGACGTCGAGCAGGCTCTCGGCTACGCCGCCGCCGCGGTGCGCAACGAAATCCTCGCAACGGGCGAGGTCGTGACGTGAAGATCGCGGAGTTCGGACTGCTCACGGACGAAAACATCGATCCGGCCGTGGTCCGATTCCTGAGAGCCGCCGCGTTCGACGTCGCCGATGTGTGCGAGCAGCATTGGCAGGGACGTCCGGATGCGGATTTGCTGGCGAGCGCCTTCGCCGAACAGCGGGTCGTCGTAACTCATGACGCGGACTTCGGCCGCCTTGCAGTTCTCGCACGGCAGCCCTTAGTCGGCGTCGTCTTCCTCCGCCCCGGGCACATTGATCCGCAGTTCACGATGGATACGATCAAGTCAGTTCTTGCGGGTGAGTTCGACCTCACTCCGCCGTTCATTTTGGTCGCGAAACGGGTTCATGACACGGTCGCCGTTCGCATCCGGGCGCTTTCCGCGCCGCAATGATTCCAAGCGGCGTTTTCGTATGTCAGCTGAAGCCTCTATGTCCGATCCCTACGAAAAGCTGCTCGCGCAGTACACGGAGATCGCGCGGCTGGCCGGGGCGCTCGCCCACGAGATCAAAAACCCGCTCTCGACCATCCGGCTCAACATGGAGCTGCTCTCCGAGGACCTGGAGGACGCCCAGACGCCGGGGCAGCGGCGGGCCGTGAAGCGCGTGGAGGTGATGCATCGCGAGTGCCAGCGATTGCAGGATTTGCTCGACAGCTTCTTGAACTTCGCCAAAGTGCGGCGGCTGGATTTGCAGCCGATCGATCTCAATCGCGAGATCGACGAGGCCCTCGACTTCTTCGCTCCGGAGGCGGAAGCCGCGAACGTCGAGCTAGTGCGTTACCTGGACCCCGATCTGCCGCGGGTGCTGCTCGACGACGAGTCATTTCGCGGGGCGCTGTTCAACCTGCTGCTGAACGCCAAGCAGGCCATGCCTGACGGCGGGCAAATCATGGTTCGCACCAGCGAGCGCGGCGGGAGCGTCGTGCTCGACGTGATCGACACGGGCTGCGGCATCGACGACCACACGGCGGCCCACATGTTCGAGGCCTTCTTCTCGACCAAGCCCGGCGGCTCGGGCCTGGGACTGCCCACGACGCACAAGATCATCGAAGCGCACGGCGGCGCCATCCACGTGCAAAGCGAAGTGGGGCACGGCACGAAGTT
>JANOIK010001293.1:0-4088 GCA_031407585.1 Planctomycetota bacterium
TCGGCCGCGCGAGCTCGCCCGTGCCACAGCGGGAAGAACCGATCGACCCACTTCTCCGGCGCCAGCAATTTAGCCAGCCACCGCGGTTCGCCCGCGCCCTTGTCTCCGATCCATTTCCCTCCCGCCGTCACTAGCAATTCATGCAGCGGATCGGACGAGGGCGCGTACAGCGAAATCGAGTGGTGATCCCGATCCATCGCGTCCTGGCACGCCCGCGCTAGAAGCTGGGTGCGCGCTGTGCTGAAGTCGCCCAGCGACATCATCTCGGCAATGCACGACCCGCGCACCGCGGCGTAGCCCACCACGCGCCCGCCGGCCCGCAGCAGGTCAGTGGCCGAGTCCTCCGGCGAGGCTTCCTCGACTTCCACCGCGATGAGAATCTGGTCCTGCGCCTTGCGGCCGACCATCCACTGCCACGCGTCTTCGGTGCGCAGCAGTGGTCCCCACTGACTGGGCGCCGCGTCGTCGTATACGGCGCGGATCGCGTCGAGCTCGAAGTGCCGCCACGTGCGCACCTCGAGCGTCTGCTTGCGATGCCGCCGCCGCGACGCGTTCTGAGCGGCTAAATGGGCCAGCACCGCGCGGGCGTTGGCGCGCGTGTGTCCCTGGCCGCGCAAGGGACTCCATTCCCGTCGTAAGTACGGCGTCGAGTCCTCGGTGCGAGCGAGCGCCAGCACGGCGCCCTCGCCGGCGGAGATCGCCTCGGCAGATTCCAGCAGCTCCGCGTCATAGCCCGCATGGCGGAACTCCGGCAGTGCGACGAAATCCTCGAGCTTCGCTAGCGGCACGCGCTGCCCGTCAAACCACGCGAAGTGATTCGCCACGTGCACGTGCGCCACCAGCGCCCGATCGCGCCGCACCAGCAGCCGATCGCTCGGCCGGTAGTTCGGCTCGTCGAGCCGGCTTTGAAAATCCTCCGCGAGCGCCGCCTGCCGCGTTTCCACGAGCAGCTGCAGCACGAGCGGATGATCGCCCGCGTTGCCAGCGACGATGCGTGCGCCGCCCGAAAGCTCGCGCACGCACGAGTCGTGCACTTGCACGCGCGCGGGCTTGTGCTCTCGCACGCGAAGGAGAGCGTCATTACGCGTGGGGGCTATGAATCCAAAGGCGACGTGCCCGATCCCGGCGCCAATCATTTGGCGGGGATGCCCCATGGGCATACCGTCGCACCGTTCCGTGGGTGCGGACATGCTGTACCTCGAGCTCTGTGTTCCGGCAGGGCCCGTCAGCGTGAGATTTTAGTCGGCCAGGCGTCGACGACGCATCGGCAGTTTCGAGAGAACCTCGTCACTGCCTCTCTTGCACCGCGCCGCCAGGCGGTAAGGGCTCTCGCTGTTGCCTCGTTGCCCTGTTGCCTGTGAGCCTATAGCGCCGAGGTAGAGAAATCCAGCAAAAAATCTCGCAATTGTTTTTCGGGGAACAGACCGAAGGCAAACTCGCGCGAGTCGAGCACGCGGCTGACGCGGGTCCGGTCGACCGCCGATGCCAGCAGTTGCTCCAACCGGGCGCGGTCGGCGGCCACGAACGGCTGCAGGGCGTCGTTGGCGGCGACGATCCCCCGATGCCGATCGGCCGCATTTTGGGCTCGTTTCTCCGTTTCCACCCACCGCCGCTTGTCGGCGATAGCGGCGGCGATCCTTACCCCTTCCCCATTGGTCAAAGTCGTTCCTGCCAGCATCCGTTCGGGGTGGAACGTCAGCTCGCGGAGCTCGAATCGCAACCGCTCGGGCACGAGGCCGTCGGTTGGCGGGTGGGCGATTGGCAGCCGCAGCGTGCCGGACATCGCCGCGAACGCCGGGGGGGCGGCTCCGAAAAACCGCAGGCAGATAGCGTCGGTCACTTCGTCGTACTTGGCGCCGCCGATGCCGTGCAGGAACAGGTCGGCGACGGCCAGCCGGGTGAACATGGTCGTGATGAGCGCCCGGCTGCGGAGCTTCACGCCGGCCGTTTCCCACTGGCCGAGGGCCTCGACGGCCGAGGCGGCGTCGGCGCACGTTAGCGGCAGAAGCTGCTCCCAGCCGCGGCGATCGGACAGCAGCACGCCCCCCGTGGCGGGGCGAGCGAACACGGGGCGACGGCGCACGTCATCGGCGGTCCACACCCAGAACGGCGCCTCGAGCCACGCGCCGTCAGCGGCGAGATCGGGCGCCGGTTGAGCGGCGTTGCGAAGGTGATGCGCGCGGCGGTACTCGGCCAGGGCGCCGTTGTACGCAACCACGAATCGCGGCAGCTCGGCCAGCAGCGTGCAGGCGAACCACCGGAACGCCTCGGTCTGGCAAAGCCGGCTTTGCGGCAGCTCGACATTGCGGCAACCCCAAGCGATCTCGGTTTGCTGCCGCGCTTGGGCGAGCAACGCGCCGATGAGGCCCGTCGCGGCGCCGCGCTCGATCGCCAGCGGCCACCACGCGTCGAGGAACCGCTCGGGCACGAGCGAACCGGCGGCCTGCGCGACGCGTTCGGGGAAGCTGCGCCACAGGCGCTCGTCGACGATGCGGCGCTCCTCCCACGGCACATACGCGCCGGGGCCGTCGTATTCGATCGACTCGAGTCGCGGCGCGTCGACCGTACCCGTGGGGACGAAGATCGAGGCCGAGCGGCACAGGTCGGCGTCGATGACGATGTGCACGCCAATACCCTGATGCGCTTCGGCCAGCTTCGCGGCGGCGAAGTTCTTCACCCACACGCCGGGGTGAACGAGACCTGGTTGGTGCCCGGTGATGATGTAAGGACCGCTGGCCGGCGCACCGTCTTGGATTTCGCGGCGAGCTTCCTCGACCAATTGCCCCAGCGACTTGCCCAGCAGGTCGAACTCGTGCTCCTGCCGCCAGCGAAGATTCGCGGCGAGCAACTCGCCCATGTCGCTCCACGGCGGGACGGCGAGCTTCTGCCCACTGCGAATTGGCGCACGATAGCGGGCGGAGCGCTGCACGGCTTACTCAGCGTTCAAGAGCAGCCCAGGAACGACTCGACGCACGCGAACGCCGCAATCGATTCGGCCGGGCACGCCGCGCGGCACGCCTTCATCGCCTGCTCGATCACCGAGTGGTAATACGCGAGCCGCGTTCCGCTATCGTCCAGGGCGCCGCCGAAGCTGCGCTTCTCATCGAGATAAATTAGCGGTACGGCGACCTCGGTGATGCGCAGCCCGTGGAACGCCGCCTGCACCCACAGCTCCAGCGGCATCGCGTATCCGGGGTCGGTGAGCCGCAGCTTCTTGAGCGCCTCGACGCGGTACGCCTTGAAGCCACAGAAGGCGTCAGTCAGCTTCAGCCCCAGACGGCAGTTCAGCTCGTCGGTGATCTGCAGGTTGATGCGCCGCCGGTCGGCCGGGGCGAGGCCGACGGGAATGTCAACGCCGAGGTACCGACTGCCCGACACGATGTCGTAGCCCGGCAGAGCGTCGACGAGCTCCGCGATGCGCTGCGGTTCGTGCTGGCCGTCGCAGTCGATGGTGACGAGCGCGTCGTAGCCGTGGGCGATGGCGTAGTCGAACGCGGTGGCCAGGGCGGCTCCGTAGCCTCGGTTCTGCGGGTGGGTGACGACGATGACGTCGCCGCGTTCCGCGAGCCGCTGAGCAAGTAACTCCCGTGTGCCGTCGGTCGAGCCGTCGTCGACCACCAGAATATCACCGGCGTTGCGGACGACCTGTTCGAGCACCGCGGTGACGTGGCGGACCTCGTTGTAGACGGGCAGGGCCGTGAGCGTGCGGGGACGGGCTTCGTTGGCGGCGTCGGTCATGGCGGGCGGTGTGGCGTAGGAAAGGGAGCGGTTTGAGGGTCCCACCCTAATACGGTCATGCCAACCTATCGGTTCGCAGGCGGTCCGTGCCACAGGAGCCATTCTAGACGGGCGGTTTGGGGGGTCAACAAGCCGTGGATGCGGCGAAACGGGGGGCTCCGGCGCTCCGACAGCGAGGCTCAATTGTCCGCTGCGGTCAAGATTCGTGGTCGTGATGGACAGAATGGAGGACTGGACCGCGGGCGCGGGTTGTGGGGATGCGGGAAACTTCGAGGGTTCGTCGTGTTGTGGGTTGGTAGAGCGACGCATTTTGGTGTCCGGTTGAGGCGTCTAAGTGTCCGCTTTGACCG
>JANOIK010001302.1:0-3167 GCA_031407585.1 Planctomycetota bacterium
GCTCACGCTCAAGGAAGCGGCTGAAGGCTGTAAGAAGCAGGTCGCGTTTCAGCGGCACGAGCTGTGCGCGAAGTGCGATGGCAGCGGCGCCGAGGCCGGCAGCAAGCGGGAGCAGTGCAGTTACTGCGGCGGCCGCGGGCAGGTGATTCAGCAGGCCGGCATCGTGCGGATGCAAACGACTTGCCCGGCGTGCCACGGCGAGGGTTCGAGCGTATCGTCGCCGTGCCGCACGTGCCGTGGGGCAGGGCACACGCTCAAGAAGGTGCAGGCCACCGTCGAGGTGCCCGCGGGCGTCGACACGGGGATGCAGATTCGCATGACGGGGCAGGGCGAGCCGAGCCCCAACGGCGGCCCGCCGGGCGATTGCTACTGCGTCGTGTCGGTGCTTGCCCACGCGCTGTTCGAGCGCGAGGGCCAGCACCTGATCTGCCGCGTGCCGATCACGTATTCGCAGGCGGTGCTCGGCGCCACGCTCGAGGTGCCGACGCTCGACGGCCGCGGCGAGGTGAAGGTGGCGCCTGGCACGCAGTCGGGCGACGTCTTCCGCCTGCGCGGCAAGGGTTTGGCCGACCCGCGCGTGCAGGGCCGGGGCGATTTGCTCGTGCAGGTCACGATCGAAGTGCCGAAGAAAGTGACCGGCGAAGAGGAGTCGCTCCTCCGCCAACTTGCGGAGCTGGAGCACAAGAACGTGGCGCCGGCCCGCAAGAGCTTTGTCGAGAAGCTGAAGAAGTACTTCACGCAGGATGCGCCCTCATAAAGAAAACCGCGGCCGGTGGTCGCGGTCCGATGTCGGAGATTCAAGCACATGGCGGCTAAGGAAAAATCCCAGGACCAACCTTCGCGCGACGGGGGCGTCGATTACCCGAGCGCCGCGCAGCTCGACGGAGCCACGGCGGACGGGGCGCCGACGCCGCCGTCGAACGAGTTCGATCTCGCAAGCGTGGCTCTGAGCGCTGAGCGGGAGAAGAATCTGCGGCTGCTCGCGGAGCTGGAAAACGTGCGCGGTCGGGCCGGGCGCGAAGTGGCCGATCAGGCGCGTTACGCGTCGCTGCCGGTGGCTCGCGACCTGCTCACGGTGCTCGACAATGTCGACCGGGCGATCGCCGCGGCGGAGAAGAATCATGAAGCGGGCTCGCTGCTCGAGGGATTCAAGCTCGTACGGCAGCAGCTCATCGGCGTGTTGCAGCAGCACAACTGCGTGGAAATTCCGGCCGCCGGGGCGGAGTTCGACCCGCACCTGCACGCGGCGATCCTGCAGCAACCGTCGGCCGAGGTGCCGGCGGGGCATGTCTCGATGGTGACGCAGAGCGGGTACCAAATGCACGACCGCGTGGTGCGGCCGGCGCAGGTGATTGTTTCGAGCGGTGCGGCGGGGTAGATGGTGAGGGCGTAGTGGCGCTGCTTCGGAAACCCCCGGCTTGCGCCGGGGGCTATGGCCTCTTGAAAGTTGAAGCGACTAGCTAAATCCTATGCCTACTTACGACTACGAGTGCGATGCCTGCGGACATGCGTTTGAGCTGTTCCAGGGGATCAACGATCCGCTGCAGCGGAAGTGCCCGGAGTGCGGCAAGCTGAAGCTGCGGCGGCTGTTCGGCACGGGCGCGGCCGTGGTGTTCAAGGGCTCGGGGTTTTATACAACCGACTACCGCAGCGACTCGTACAAGCAGGCGGCCGCGAAGGACAAGAAGTCGAGTGACGGCGGCGGTGAGAAGTCGGGCGGTGAGAAGTCGGGCGGCGAGAAGTCCTCGAGCGATAAATCGTCGAGCGAGAGCAAGTCCGACGGCGGCGAGAGCAAGCCCGCCAAGAGCGATTCGAGCTCCTCCGAGCCGAAGAAAAAATCCAAAAAGGGCAAGGGCGAGTAAGCCCTTGTGCTTCTGACCTCAAGCCTCCGGTCTCCAGTCTCCAGCCTTATTCTCCGCTCCCATGCGTTGCCCCATCTGTGAGCGTGAGTTCGATCCGGCGAGTCCCGCCGCGGCGAAGCCGTTCTGCAGCAGCCGTTGCCGCACGATCGACCTGGGGCGGTGGTTGGGCGAAAGCTACTCGCTCGCCGATCCGGAGTTCGAGCCAGACGCCGAGCGGGAAACGTCCGCCGATGTCGGCGATTCGGACGATTCTTGACCGCCAATCCATCTAACGATTGCCGTGCGGGCTGTTTATAATCGAGGCGTGGGGCCGATTTTTCGGCGCCTGTGCATCCTCTTTTCATGAGTCGCCCGATGTCGACAACGCCTGGCGTCGTCACCGCCGTCCGCTGGAACGACCTTTGCCCGTGGCTGCTGCTAGTGCGAGCGGCGCGCGTCGCGCTGTTGGTGCGCGTCATCGTGCTGGCCATGGCGGGCGTGTTCGTCACGCAATGGGGCTGGAGTGCCATCGAGCGCGTGGTGCTGGGCCCCGAGTCCGGCGTGCCGCCGTTGGTGCGACTCACCGAACACCCTCCAACGTCGATGCTCCAGCCGGCGCCTCGCGTCGTCTCTCGCCAGCCGTTTGTCGTCGTCGATCGCCATCCCTGGACGGGCCCGCTCGTGCGCGGGTGGGCGTGGTCGATTCAGCCGTTGGTTCGACTGGTGCACGCCCCCGGGTGGCGGGCCGCGACGGCGTTCATTCTCGCCGGCGTTTGGCTGCTCGCCGTGTGGGCACTCATCGGCGGCGCCATCGCGCGTATCGCGGCGTTGTATCTCACGCGGGGCGAGATGCTCGGCCCGCTCGCCGCACTCAAGGCCGCGGCGGGGCGCTGGGCGTCCACGTTCGCGGCGCCCTCGTTTTGCCTCGGCGTTATCGGCGTGTTCGCTGTCTTGTTGCTCGTCATCGGATTCGTGATGCGGCTCGGCGTGCTGGCGTTCGTCGCGGGCGTCGTCTGGCCTCTGGTGCTGCTCATCGGCGTCGCGATGGCCGTCTTCACCATCGGGCTCATTCTGGGGTGGCCGTTCATGTGGTCGACGATCGCGGCCGAACGCACCGACGCGTTCGACGGCGTCAGCCGCGGCTACGCGTTCGCGTTTCAGCGGCCGCTGCACTTCGCGTTCTATGTGCTCGTCGCGACCGTCTTGGGCTTGCTCGCCCAGGCGGTCGTGTCGCTGGTCGTGGCGGGCTCGCTCGAGGCGACGCACTGGGGCGTGAGCCGCGGGGCAGGGCAGGTCTACGCGGACGCTCTGCTCGATGGCGTGCAG
>JANOIK010000480.1:0-15772 GCA_031407585.1 Planctomycetota bacterium
GTCATAATCGACGGCGGCGGCGAGATTGCCGTCGAACAGGTCGGCGTGGCTCGTGGCGAGCTGCGTGCCGTGGAGGTTGTACACCGGCCCGGTCACGCTCAGCCGGCTCGCGGCGTTGTTGCCGTTGGTGGAGAGGATGGCACGGTAGATCGGCGAGATGCCGTCCCACACTTGCGCGCCGGGGAGCTGGGCGTTGAATGCATCGGAAGTCACTTGATGATCCGCGGCGGCGATGCTGCCGAAGCGGAGGAAGGAAGGCGGGATGGCCGTGCTCGTGGTCGTGCGGTACTTCCCGGTGGTCGCGTAATTCGGGGAGGCGGATGACGGTCGATTGAATCCCGAAGGGATTCTGTCGTCCAAGAGGATCAAAGGGGGAGGATCAAAGGGGACGCAGCTCATTGATTCTGGCGCGGACTTGTCACACTCGGTCGGGCAGCGGGGCAATATGCAGGGAGAGGGAAAAAGGGGAGAGGGAAAAAGAGGGAAAAAGGGGACAGGTCCATTTTCTTGACGCGCCGCCTCCGCTCCGCTATCCTCCCCGCATGCCCCGCGCCCCACGCATCGTCCCTGGCGGCCTCGTCTCCACGTCCTCAATCGGGGCGTCGGCCGCCAGCGGCTCTTCTTCAAGGACGCCGACTACGAAGCCTTCGAGCACATCCTCGCCGAAACGCTCGAAGTCTGCCCCATGCGGATCTGCAGCTACTGCGTCATGCCGAACCACTGGCATCTGGTGCTCTGGCCCGAACGCGACGGCGAGTTGGCCGCGTTCATGCAGCGGCTCACCGTGACGCACGTCACGCGCTGGCAGCGGTACAAACGACGCGTTGGCGAGGGCCACGTGTACCAGGGCCGCTACAAGTCGTTCCCCGTCGAGCACGACGAGCACTTTTACCAGCTCGCTCGTTATGTCGAGTGCAATCCGCTGCGCGCTGGCCTCGTCGAGCGGTGCGACGCCTGGCAATGGTCGAGCCTCTGGCGCCGCACGCACGGCGACGCCGAGTCGCGCCGGCTGCTATCGCGCTGGCCGCTCCCCTTGCCGCGCACGTGGCTCGACCATGTCCAGCAGCCGCAGCACGAGTCGGAGCTCGCCGCGGTCCGCCGCAGCATCGAGCGCGGCAGCCCGCTAGGCGACGCGGACTGGACCAAGCGCATCGCCAAGCGATTGGGACTTGAGTTCACACAACGCTCGCGCGGACGGCCAAAGAAGACGCCCGGCTAAACCAGGACATGCCATAGAAAATGGACCTGCCCCCCTCCATTTCCCCCTTTTCCCCTTTTCCCTTCCCCGACGAGACGCCCTTCCGCTTCTATCGCCCTCGCAGACGGCCCCGTTGGCGCCTCCTTTCCCGAGGTCTTTGTGCGCGCCCGCACCCCAATTCTCTGCAAAACCCCCTCTAAAGCGACTCCACAAGGTTGTAATTTTGGTATTGCTTTGTCATGATTAGGCGCATTGCGGTTATGAATCGCGACCTCGCCCATCGCGCGGCTGAGGCTCGCATACGAACGGATTGAGCCTTCGTCGTCGGGCCACTCACTGATCGGAAGCAGCGCATGCAAAATCTTGTCACCCCAGGCGCCTCACGCAATTCCTTGCATCACCGATCGCAGTCGCCCGTCCTTGTTGCCGTCGTCGTCAACTTATGCCTATGCGCGCAGGGCGTCCGGGCCGACCTGGTGCTCGATTTTACTGGCGGCTCTGCCAATACCTTTGGCGGCAGTGCAACCGTCGGCTGGGAATTTCAATTGACCGCCCCTGTGCTGGTCACGGGAATGGGTTATTGGGACCGCGGAGCCGACGGCCTCGTCAACGCACACACCGTCGGCCTCTGGAATCTCAGCAATCCTTCGCTGGTGCTGGCATCGACGGTCGTCACGACGGCGAGCAGCACGCCGGTCGCATCGACGTCCGTCTCCGGGAATTGGCGGTTCAATTCCATTTCGCCCCTCACGCTTCTCCCCGGATCCTACGTCGTCGGCGCTACTATTCTGAGCGGCGACGTCGATCTCCAACAATTCAACTCCGTCGCGACGATGTTTCCAGCGGCCACGTTCATCCAAGCGCGAAACGTGGGCGGGTCGAGCTTGACGTTTCCCAATCCGTCGTCGGTCCACAATGACGGCGTGTTCGGCCCTAACCTTCAGGTGACGGGCGTTCCCGAGTCGTCCGCCGGTCTCGCGGCGATCGCCGGAGCCCTGACATTGTTCCAGGGACTAAAATGGGCCTTCAAAAGGTCGGGAAATCCAAGGTGTGACGCAGCTCATTGACTCGATTCTGGCGCTGGCCGTCACACCGGGTCGGGCAGCGGCGCGATATGCAGTCCGTACCCCACCTTCTCAAGCGCCTCGGCGAGGGTTTGGATGGCCAGGTGCTTGCGCTTGGCGAGGACGTGGCTGAGCATGTCTTCCGAGAGGCCGATGGCTTCGCTTGGCGCCTCTCCTCCGAGATACTAGGCCCGGCATTCATGCCGGGTTATTGCGCCGCAGCGGTCTGATCGGCCGCGTTAACGGCCAGGGTTCCGCGGTAGGCCTGGGCGGCCGAGATCGATCCGCGGATGTTTTCGGCCTCGCCAGTGCTCCGACCGAAGCAAAGCCGTTTGCTCGGCCGATTTTCGGTCTGCCGTGGGAAGCCCGGCATGAATGCCGGGCCTATTATCTTCGGATCATTCGCGTGCTGGCATTTGAATTGGTTTCAATGACCGGCGGCTCAATGACGGATCGGCGCTACTCCGGTCGCTTCGCAGAGTTGCCGGCCCTTCGAGGCGTGCTTCCATTGCGCACTCGGGTTACAATGCGTTAATCAATAATTTGTCCCTACGGATGATATAGTGCGGAGCATTGCCATGCTTGAAAACGCAAATCCCTCTCCGATGCCGCTGCGATTTGACCTTGAGGTCCCGGCCGACGGGCGGTTGGAGGTGTCGGTCCCGCTGGCGGCAGGGTCGCATGTCACCGTGTTTGTGACGGAACTGGCGCCTACGGAGTGGAAGGACCTGCTTTCCGTCGCGGAGAGCAGCACTGAGTTCTGGGACAACCCGCGGGACGATGCGGATTGGAACGATGCTTGAGCAGGGCGAAATCGTTCTCGCGCTAGGTTCCATTCACGGACCTCTCTAGCGCAGAAGCGGCGGCCCGTGATCGTTCTTTCCAACGACGATTACAATCGGCGATCCGCGGATGTGATCGTCGTCGCGATGACATCGAATCCCGCGGCGGTTCCGTTGAGCTTCCCGATCACATCGGCTGATTTGATTGGCGGCGCCTTGAACCGCCCTGGCATAGTGCGGCCGGACAAAATCTACGCACTTGCGCAGTCCATCGTGGTTAAGAAATTCGCCAAGGCGGCGCCGTCAGTGATCGAACACATTCGCAAGCTACTCTACGAGGCCATTGCTCCGTCCGCGTAATTCTGCCGCGTGCTGGGCGATGGCTGGTCACACCGAATCGGGCAGCGGCGCAATTTGTGGGGTGCGTCAGGTGGAGGCTTGCCGTGAATTGTTGGCCCCCGGTCATTGACCGGGGGCTAAATGGGGGACCGCGGCGGGTCACTCTCCGCGACGGCGGCGGCGCGCCAGTAGCGCGGACGCCATGCCGAGGGCGATGATCGCAGTTGATGGTTCGGGGATCGTCCAGAGCACGGCTTCGAGGCGGGCGCCGGCGTCGGTGAGATGATTGGCGTAACCCACCACTTGAATGCGTCCCAACCCGTCGGTCCACACGCCCTCCGCTTGCGATTGGGTGTAGCCCGCGGGCAGGTAGGCGTGCAGGTCGATGAACGACGCGGCCGTTCCCGACCAGATCCCGGCATGGATTCCGGGCGGGCCTGGGTACGCCCAGCCGACCTGGTAGGCGCCGTCCATGGCGGCGATCGTCGAGCCGGCGTAGCCGGGAGGGTTCATGTCGACGAAGCTGGCCGCCGATCCCGACCAGAGCGCCGCATGCTGGGCGCCGGTCGGAATGATCGAGACGTCGCCGCCTTGCAGCCCGGGGACGAGGGCGCGAACGACCGATCTCGAGGTCCCGGCGGGATGGAGGTCGGTGAAAATGTGCGTGGGCGTGGCCCAATAGCCGGCGTGCTCGCCAAATCCGCCATAGATGGCTCCGCCGACTTCAAAGCCATCGATGGCGAAGGCTCCCGAGGCGTCCGCTACGCCTGGGTGGATGTCGACCATCGAGCCTGGCGTGCTGCTCCAGACGGCGGCGTGCCCGAGGCCGATGTCAATTCCGCCGGCTTGGTTGGCGCCGTCGGTGGCGCGGATTTCTGACTCGCTGGCGCCGACCGGATGGAGATCGACGAAGCTCGCGGCTGTGCCGTACCAGATGGCGGCGTGGCTGGTAAAGCCAAACTCGACCACGCCGGCTTGTTGCAGTCCCTCGACGTCGTACGCCCTGGAGGCGCTGGCGCCTGCGGGATGGAGGTCGACGAGGCTGGCTGCGCTGCCGGTCCACAGCGAGGCGTGCTCGCCAGGTGCGTAGGTGGCGCCCACCTGCGCCCCCGCGCCGGCGCCGTATCCCACGGACGACAGCGCGCCGGGCGGATGATGAAGAATCGTGGCGGTCCATTGGGCCGCGGCGGGCAGTTGGTCACACACCATCAAGCCAAGGGCGAGGATCGTGGCGCCCATTGTTCGCAAGTTCATAGTTCGCAAATTCATGAGGTCGCTCCAGTCGCGTTATCGCACACGGGCGTCCGCCGAAAAGTTGGCGTGAGGAGGAGGGACGAGGGGACGCGCGCCGCTTGTCCGCCTGCATGATAAACTCTAGCCAGCTCCTGCGCGTAGAAAGTTTATCGGCTTTTTCATAAAAAGATTGCCGGCGCCTGCGGGGTTGCGTCGCTCGGAACGCCGCATCGTCAATCCTCGCAGGATTGGACCTGATACGTTGACCGTTGCCCCTGGATAGCCCCGCCCCTGCGGGATTTACCTGCAATTCGGGGCCGCGAGATGGTATGATCCTCGTCAGCTCAGCCCCGCCGGGCGGATTTGGCCG
The DNA here is from genome assembly GCA_031407585.1 of Planctomycetota bacterium. GTDB lineage: Bacteria > Planctomycetota > Planctomycetia > Pirellulales > Lacipirellulaceae > Lacipirellula. Next base: position 4,987 of record JANOIK010000480.1, read on the forward strand.
CGTCGCTTCGGCGGCGATCGTCGTGTCGTCGATCGCCGCGCGGTGTCAGGACGCCCTGGGAGTTCGGTGGGAGCGTTTTCGATGCTATCCCACCGCGCATGGCGTTCTTTCGCAGCTGAGACTCTCTGGCAGCACGCCATCTCGGCGGCGGTTTTTCTCAGCGTCGTGATGATGGCCAATGGCGCTGCGGCGAAGTTGACCTGGGTGGGCACAACGGGTATTTGGTACGGCCTTGCGAATTGGCAGTCTAATCTGGCGCCGAAGGCCGCGCACAACGCGATCAACAACAATGGCGGCGCCGCGCCAGCGAAATACAAAGGGATACAAAAGGGGAGGATACAAAAGGGGACAGCCGGATACAAAAGGGGACATGTCCATATAAAATATGGACATGTCCCCTTTTTCGCCCCCTTTTTCGCCACGGCGCGCGCCCTAGCAGCGCTAGCGTCTTAGGAGGCGCTTCTGGCAAAGTGAGGACTGGCATCACGTTCTGCGCAGCAAGATAAGGTTCTTCGGCGACCCCGCAAAAAACAGCAAGTCCAACCGGCGAAGCAGTTGAAGTTGGTCCCAGGCGTCGACCTCGTCCCCAATCCGACCACGGCCGGGGACACTCGGGATGCGCGGGTAAGGGAGCGTACCGCTTGCGACGCACATGCAGCGAGACGCGGACGGCGACCTCGACGTCGATGGCGACGATTTGCTGATCTGGCAGCGCCAGCTGTACATCGGCGGCGCCGTGCAGATGACGGCAACGCCGGTCCCGGAACCTGCCGGCGGTTTGCTCTTGCTGGGGGCGCTCGCGGGACTCACGGGACTCACGGGACACACGCGGCGTTACACCGCGCGGTCGCGTTCGGCCATCACCCAATAGCATTCGCACGCGCGGGCTTCGAGACCTCTGCGGTTGAGAATGGTGATCGTGCCGCGGGCCGAGTGCACGAGTTCGGCCTCCTGCAGCGGGCCGAGCACTTCGGACACCGTCGCGCGACGGACGCCCAACATGAAGCCCAGAAACTCATGCGTGAGCTTTAGCTCGTCGGAGTCGACGCGGTCGCGCGTCATGAGCAGCCAGCGGCAGCATCGCTGCTCGGCCGAGTGGAGTCCGTTGCACGCGACGGCTTGCATCGTTTGGGCGCGAAACTTGGCCTCGTAGCGCAGGATGAGCTGGCGGAGCTGCGGGTGCGCGGCGCTCGCCTCGAGCAGCCGCGAGGCGCTGACTCGATAGCCGTGGCCGGGCACTTGCACGAAATAGCGATAGGGCACGGACTGGGATTCGAGCAGCAGGATCGAGCAGGCCATGCCTTCGTTGCCGATGGCGCCGACCTCGATCGTGGCGCCGCCTTCCATGAGGGCGACCACCGACACGGCGCCCAACTCGGGGAAGTACGCCCACTCGATGAGCTGGTTCGCCTCGCTCAGCACGAAATTGGTCGGGAGATCGACCGGCTCGAGGCGAAGCGCAGCGATGACTGGCGTCGGCAACTGGGCGAGCAGGGCATTTCGATACGAATCGGGCGCGGGCAAACCTGCCATTAGAAGCACGGACCTTTCTCAAGGTCGGCTAACGGCAAGGAGCGGGGATCAAGTAACCCTGAGGACCCGATGTCGCGAGCGGAGGACGCTGCGTGGATCAAGCGAAGGATTCTACGCAGCGAAACGCGACTCAACGGGAAATTCGGGAACAATGGCGCCATTTCACGATAAAGTGGGGTAAATACATGGAAAATATCTAGGCTCGAGCCGGACTCAAGCGGCTTGGAACGCCGCGGCGCCCCTAGCGGATCGCCTTTCGGTGTTAGCCCTGCCTCTGTTGGGAAGTACCTCTGGAGTGGGGACGCATCGACGCGTCCTGCACGGCGGAGTTCCCTGAGGCGCCAGCGCGGCACAGTGAGCTTAAGCGTTTCGAAAGCAGAATCCTGTACGGTTTCGGACCACCGCGGGCCAAGTTGGCTAAAAATCTCTTCCCTGTGGAAGGAAGTTGTCCCGCGATTTCTAAAGGTGGAGGTGAGTCGCCGAGCTTGGAATCTGGCACACCGTTCGCATGCCACTGGAACAAATGCTGTCCGTAGCGCCGATTCACGATGAGGAGGGGTTTGTTATGGCCTCCGGCCCCGACGTTTTGCCGCGGACCGCCGCGCGCGATCCGCCGACCGTCGCTTTCACGGCGGACCTGGATTTGCTCGCGCGTTGGTTGGATTCGGCGATTCGCGTGCCGGGAACGGACCTGCGATTGGGGCTCGACGCACTGGTGGGATTAATCCCGGGCATCGGCGACTTCGCCACCACGCTGGCGTCGGCGTATATCGTCCATCGAGCGCGCCAGTTGGGCGCCTCGCGGGCAACGCTCTTGCGCATGGCGGCGAACGTGGGACTCGACGCGGTTGTCGGCGCCGTGCCGGTGCTGGGAGATGCGTTCGACGTCTATTGGAAGGCGAACCAGAAAAACGTGGAGCTCTTGCGGCGCCACGTCCTGGCTCCGCCGGAGCAGGCGCGGCGGATGAAGTGGGCCGACGGGTTGTTCGTGGCGGCGCTGTTCGCGGGGCTCGCGGCGGTTGTCGGTGCGAGTGCTGCCGGAGCGTATTACCTCATTTCGTGGTTGGCGAGCGCGATCGGCGGAGCGGCGGGGTGACGCGTTGCGAAAACCAAGCGGTGGAACTCAGAATTCACAAATTCACGGGAGCGTAACCATGATGAATGCCATTGGTTGGGTCGTTGCAGGGTTGATCGTCGGGGCGATCGGGCGTTTGCTCGTGCCGGGACGGCAGCCGTTGGGAGTGTTGGGAACGATTGCCCTCGGCGTGGTTGGCGCGTTGGCCGGCGGGGCCGCTTCCTGGGCGATGTGGGGCGATCCGGGCGAGCCGATGTCGTCGCGTGCCTGGCCGGGGTACATGATGGCCATTCTGGGCGCGTCGATCTTGCTGTGGCTGGCGTTGAAATTCACGCGTAAGTCCGCTTGACGGCGCATCGGCAACCGAGGGCCGTCGCCGCGTGTCGCGAGGCGTCGGGCACGTCGTCGATGCAATGCGGACGTCCCCAGCGGCATTATCCAGGTCGCTCGCGCGCGAATGCGGCGCCGCTTACTGCGACGCATTTGCGGGCGTGGAGGATACTTTTGCGCTCCCGAATGCTTGAATTGCCGCGCCTCCCCGCCTTTACTAGATTGGCTCTGCGCGGCTCGGCGCTCGGGCCGAGCAGCCTTTTTGCGCATCCTCCGCTTGGCTGAGGGGCGTTGCGGCAAAATGGCGGTTGGCCTGAATGCGATATTAGGGAGTGATTTTGCGTGGAGCGATGCTTGTTTGCATCGCCGATTCTGCTTAAATTGACACCATTGGCTGGGAATTCTGGCCAACTACTTTTCTTAGCACTTTTCTCATCGAAGCGCGGGTTGCCAGGCCCCCACCGGGCGTGGCAGATGCGCGTACGCACTCAGAATTCACTGTCGTTGTCGGCATTAAGGAGTTTTTTGGAGACCTCCTTGCGCGGAGGGGGTCGACGCGAAACGGCGACGACACATCAGAAGCGGAACTGGAAAAGAAGGCCTCGGCTCGGGGCTCACGACGCTAAACCTTAAGGGGGACTGCAATGAGGATTTCGACTTTTGTACGAACGGCAAAGCTGTTGGGCGCCCTGCTGGGCGTCTTCGTGGCCGTGGGGGCGGCTCGGGACGCGCGGGCCGTTGTGCTCGCCTACGAGGGATTCGACTACGCGCCGCAATTGCTGGTGGACGCCAATGGCGTGGGCGTCAACGGGGGCATGGGCTGGGCGGGGGCTTGGGACTCGGTGCAGGGCGCTAATCCGTACGACCCTTCCGCCATCCAGGCCGGGAGCCTGAGTTACAAAGACGGGTCGGGCAACACTCTAGTGACGACCGGCGGCAAGCTCTACAACACCGGCCTTGGCTTCAACCCCAATTCCAACACGACGGTCACGAGTCAGCCCGGACGCCCGTTCAACTTCCGGCGAGATGGCGTGGCGCTGGGCGCAACGGCGACGACGCCGGTGCCGACGTGGGTTTCGTTCATGGCGATTCGCTTTGGCGAGAAGAATGGACCGGCGGCAACGCCGGTGACGCGCATTGGCACGTACGGACGCGGCGCGAATCTCTCGCTGTTCGATTCGACGCTCGCCAACGAGGAAAAGCTCAACTTCGGGGAGAATAGCAACTTTGAAAAGCCCTACACGACGGGCGACGACCTGCTGCGCCTGCAGCGCGAAGATCCCACGCAGATTGCCTTGTGGCAGACGGAATTTGGCACCACGAGCTCACTGGCGCGGCAGGGATACGACGTGTGGATGGTCAACGCGGCGCGCGTTCAGAACGGCATCCAGGCGCATGTCGCGCCAAACTACGACGACCCCACGGATAATCAGGGTCCGATCACGGCGGCGATCGACTGGCACAAGAGTCCCAACAACGGCCGCTTTAAGGAGCAGTTGACGGACACGTCGTTCACGGCGTCGGTAAGCCTGATGGTCGCGCGCATCGATCATTTCGGCGGTGACACGCCGCGCGACAAGGTCACCATGTGGATGAACCCCACCCTAAACACCGTTCCCACCGACGCTACGGCCAATGCGGTAGTCGATCTGGCGGCGGTCGAAGCACGTGGCCTGGCACAGACGACGGCCGTGTCCCCGGCTTTTAGCGGGACGCAGGGGAATCTGTTCAGCTTCGACCGCCTGCGCATGTTCGCGGGCAACATCAGCGGCGAGTCGAAGGCCGTCGAATGGTTTGTCGACGAGATTCGCGTCGCCACGACATTCGGCGAGGCAGCGCCGTTTACTCCGGGGGCAACGGGCGTGCCCGAGCCGGGTTCCATCGTGCTGGCGGCGTTTGCGGTGGCCGCGGCTCGCCGGCTGCGTCGTCGCGCGTAGGACGCTTCGGACAATCGACGCGACGCCGGTTCGGAGAAGAACCCGTCGCGTAACAAATTGTGGCGCCGCGATGTCACCATCGCGGCGCCGCGTGACAGACCTTGGTCGGGGGGCCGAGGTCTGTTTTTTTGCGCTGAGGTCGACGACCACGTCGACGCCCAGGCTCAAGCGTTTCCGTGTCACGCTGGCGGCGTCGGCAGCGGGAGTTGCTCGAGAGCAACTTCCGCGGGCGGGGGAACGAGTGGCGACGCGAACTCCACGGCGGCGCGGCGCGGCGCGCGGGTTCGCCGGGCGAGCACTTCGTAGCCGATGAGCACCAGGACGCCGACGCCCAGGCCGGTGAACCACACGGCGTCGCGATCGACGCCGTAGATCGCGGCGCCGACGGCGGGGCCGATGACCCACGCCGCGGAATGGACGACCGTGTGCCAGCCGATGTACAGCGACGAGGCGGCGCCGCCGCGGCCGGCGACGAAGGCGCTCGACATGGGAAACGACAGCATCTCGCCAACCGTAACGACGGCCATGGCAAACACGGCGTAGGCGCCCGAGTTTCCCAGCGGCAGGATGCCGAACCCCAGGCACGCCAGGGCGCTGCCCCAGCCGATGGTGCGCATGAGCGGCCAATTCTTCACGGCGTCCATGAGCAGCATCTCAACGGCCACGATAATCGACGTATTGACGGCGAACATGAGGCCGATCTGCGGTTCGGTGAGGCCGAAGTGGTCGCGCAGGTAGAGCGGGTAGGTCGAGCCGAACTGCATGAACACGGCCATTGTGGCGAGCGTGAGCAGCAGGAACGCGACGAACTTGCGGTCGCGGAGCGGGCTCGCGTGCGGAACGGACGAGGGCGCACTCGCGCCGGCGTGCGAGTCTCCGTTCCGGCGAAAGCCGAAGAACCACAGCAAGGCCAGCGCAGCGATGAGCGTGGTGGCGGCGTCGACGAGGAACAGAAGCTGGAAGTCGACTTTCGCGAGCAGGCCGCCGACCGCGGGGCCGAAGGAAAAGCCGAGATTGGCGGCGAGGCGCTGCAACGCGAAGGCGCGCGTGCGGTTCTCGTCGGTCGTGAGCGCGGCAATGGCGGTGGCGCTCGCGGGACGCACGGCTTCGTTCACTAGGCTCAGCCCGAACAGCGACGCGGCGATCGGCGGCCACGTGTCCCAGGCGCCGATGAGCAAATAACCGGGCGCCGCGATGAACATGCACGCGGTCTGCAACCGCATGGGTCCGATGCGCTGGCACCACCGGCCGCTGAGATAGGCGCCGCAAATCGAGCCGAGACCGTAGGCGCTGATCATGCGGCCCGCGGCGGCCTCGATCATGCCGAGTTGGCTGGTGAGATAGATCGTAAGAAACGGCATGACCATCGTGCCGCAACGATTGACGAACAGCACCAGCGACAGCAGCCAGACTTCGCGCGGCAGGCCGGCGTAGGCGGCGCGATATCGGCAGAGGGTGGCGCGGAGCATGGTCGGGGCAGGGTGGGGGGAGGGCCGTCGGGGAATGCACAGACAGAGGGGGGCGCGAGCTGCGGGGTTCGCGACGATGTCCGGGTGCGCGCGGTGAAGCTTACGCGCCCTGGGCGCAGAGCTCAATCGCGACGCCGAGACAGGGACAAACGAGTGAGGGACGAAGCTGGCAGCTTCGTTACGCGTGGTGGCGGCGCCGGCGGAGGCCGAGAAGGGCGGCGAGGGCGGCGGCCATGACGGCGACGCCCGTGGGTTCCGGGGCCGGCACGGACGACGACGGCGGCGCCAGAACGCCCGAGCCGACGAGCGTTTGCCACCGCAGCAGGTCGTCGCCGTCGGTGTCGCCATCGCCGTCGAGATCGGCCGCGGCGCCCGCGGCGCCGGAAGCGCCGTACGCACTGGCCCACACCGAGAGATCGCCGCCATCGACGCGGCCGTTGGAGTTGAAGTCGCCGGGCAGCCTTTCCCACGCGCCGATGTCTGGGTTCGATCCTTGGAACAGCAGAACGCTGTTCAGATCGACGCTGCCCAGGCCGCCCAGGTTGGCGAGCCACGCGGGGAAGGGCAGGTGGTTCAGTCCGCGACCGGCATCGACCAGCGGCGACGCGGCCATCGGGCGATAGTCGCCTGTGTTGTAAAACTGCGGATCGGCCGTGATGCCGGCGAAGCTGGCACCGCTGCGTTCCTGTCCGCTGGCGAGCGACCACGCCTCGACGGTGCCGTAGGCCGTGTCCTCGAGTTTGGGCGTGGCGCCGCCGGTCCAGTACGAGTTGCCGATGAACGACGACTTACTGGTAGAGGTGTCGCCGGCGATGAGCGGCGCCCCGTTGAGCGCGACGAAGGCGTTGTTGGCAAAGACGATGTCGTCGTGATTGCCGCCGATGAACCAGACGGCGCCCTTGGACTGCGGAACGACAGCGCGGTCCACCACGATCGTGTTGTTGTGAAACACCGCGTCCTTGGCGACGCTGTTCGCCGCGGCGCCCGCGATCGAGATGCCGCCGTACTGGCCGCGACCGTCGTTCACTGACAGATTGTAGCGAAACACGTTGTGCGACATGCCGTTGGTGGGCTGGTACTCGGCCAACAGCAGGCCGGCGCCGTCATTGTCCCACGAGCGGTTGTACTGGATCACGGAATTGGTGACGCCGCCGTCGATGTCGAAGGCGCCGCCGTCGTAGGGGCCGGCCGAGCGGTTGCCGTAGGCCACGTTGTGTTGAATCGTGACGGCGTTGGACTGGTAGGTCCAGATGCCGACGTTGGCGTTGCCGCCGACGGCTCCATTGCCGTAGGCGACGCTGTTCTGAATTACGCCGCCGTCGGTGTTCGCCATGATCACGCCGTGTCCCGTGTAAGGGAGCGTCGCGAGCGTAAACCCGGGGTTGTCGTGCGCAGTCACGCCGTCGACGACGACGCTCGTGTGATATTTGTTCCAGTACTCAGTGGCGCCAACGTAGACGCCGGCGTAGCCGTTGCCGGAGAACTCGCTGTTGCTGATGCGCACATCGTCGTATCCGACAGAATAGTGCGACCAGACTGACAGGCCGCTGCGACCGAATCCGCGGGAGGTAATGTCGTTGACGCGGATGTGCGGGAACCGCTGCACCGAGGGCGAGGCGGCGGAATCGTTGAGGAAGTACACGCCGTTTCTTCGCGTATCGGCGGTGTTGGCGAACCCACCGCTGACGAAGTCGAGGTTGCTGAGCTCGATCCCGCCGGCGTTGCGGGAGACGAAGGCTTCCTCGTTGTAGAACGACGTGATGGTCGCGCGCGTCGTATTGCCCGCTGCGCCGTAGGAACTGATGCGGATCGGATTCACCGAGCCGTTCAGTTCGATTCCGCTGTCGTTGCCGTCGAGCCACATCTTGCCAGTGAAGGTATCGCCGGCGCGGAACAGGACCGAGTCGCCGGGTTCCAGATTGAGCTCGTTCAGTCTGTAGATGGTCTGTAATGGGCGTTCAATCGAGCCATCGTTTCCGTCCCAGCCCTGGGAGCTGAAGTGGTAGGTGGCGCCCGCGGGGGCGAGTTGCGCCGAGAACACAGCGAGAAGCGACGCGACGACGCCTGCGAGCTTCGGCGGGCGACCTTTCGATCGTCTATGTTGCGACGGAGCAGCGGTCATCGGCGAGGGGCGAGCGAGTGAGTGGTTGGATCGCGCGGCGAGGCCGTCGGCAGGGCGCGGCGACTCCCGCGCTCAATTCCACTCTGTTTGGCGGCGGCGGGGGATTCAACACTTTGGCGACGGCAAACTGGGGCGCCTAGTAGGTAGCCCGCCGGTTGCGCCGATTCTGCGGCCGAACTTCCCGAGGAGCGAGCTGCCGCGAAACTGTGGGCCCTCTGCGGCGAGTTTAACGGCGAGAGCTACCCTGCCGCGCCGCCGCGGGAGCCGGCGGCGCGGCCGGAGGCGGGGGCTCTTCGGCCGCGACAGGCTCGATCACCGGGTCGTCCTCGCCCGTGCTGTAGAGGGCCAGCGACACTTCGACCGCGGCGCCCGGGGCGAGCTTCGTGCACTGGGCGAGCGCGGCCTGCTCGGCTTCCTCGCGCGTTCCTCCCGGGCCAAAGCCGGCGACGCCCGGCTTGTCCGGCGCCACGGCGATCGCGATCCAGCGGTCGCCCCACATGAACGCCTTGGCGTCCTTCTCGCCGCAGTCGGCGAGCGCGAGGCGCTTGGCGTCGTCCACCGTCTTGGCCTTACCCGCGCTCTTGCCGATCTTGCCCGTCGAGGGCGAGAAGGCGAGCGCGGCGAAGAAGCCAGTCACGCTCTTGGCTTGCTCGGCGGGAACGCGGCGAAGTTGCGCGTCAGCAATGCGCCGGCCCGAGCTGTGAACGCACAACGCGACGCGCTGGGCGTTGCCGTGAGCGCGCTTGGCGACCTCGGCCAGCGCCTTCAGCTGGGCCTCGTCGGCCGAGTTACCGCGGCCGAAGCCGGCCGTGCCGATGTGGCCGTCGACGACGCCGACCGCCACCCACTGGTCGCGACCCCACATGAACACCTTGGCGTCCGGCGACGCGCACATGCGCATGGCGAAGGCGTCGGCCTGGGGTTTGGAGCGCGACTGGCGGGCGCTGTAGCCGATGCGGCCGGTGGCTTGCGAGTAGGCGATCGAGGCGTAGTAGCCGCTCTGGGCATGAGCGCTGGCAGCGGCCGAGAGCAACAGAACAGCGGCGAGTGCGCGCGTTGTGAGACGAGAGGCGGTCATGGCGAATCTCCAAGGTGTCTCGACCGTGAGAGTTCGCCGGCGGCTCCGCGGCCGGCCCCGCTCGAAGGCTGGGTAAGACAGACAGGATATTTCGGGGGCGAGCGGGATGCAAACTTTGGGACAGCGGATTACCCAACCAGGGAGGGCGAGGCTCCTGCCGAGCCGCTGTGCCAGGCGCCGGCTCGGCACGAGCCTCGCCCTCCCGGCGGAGCGGGTTGGCTTTTGCGGGGTTTCACCTATCATCGGGTAACTTTCTGGAAAGGGCTGCCCGGAAGAAGCTCATCACGGGAGCGACAGTCTCTTGGAGCGGATAAGCGCTCCCTCCGCAAACTTTTCGAGGAATCCATGCGACGTGCGGCGAAATGGCAGGCGGCGGTAGGGCTCTTGGTCCTGGGAGCGTCGTTGGCGGGCGCCTCGCGCGGACTCGCCGACAATTGGCCGCGGTTTCGCGGACCGTCGGGGCAGGGCGTCACCACCGAGCAGGACCTGCCGCTCACGTGGAGCCCCACCGAAAACATCGCGTGGAAGGCCGAGATCCCCGGCGAGGGGTGGTCGTCGCCCACGGTCTGGGGCGATCAAGTTTTCGTGACCTCGACCACTGACGAGGGGCGCTCGTGCCACATCATCTGCGTCGACCGCGTCACCGGCGACATTGCCTGGGACACCGAAGTGTTCAAGCAGGAAGTGCGGCACAAGCGGCCGGACAACTCGCACGCGACGCCGACGGCGACGACCGATGGCAAGCGCGTGTTCGCCGTCTTCTCATCCGGCGGCATTGCCGCGGTGACGATGGACGGCGACGTCGCATGGGAGAACCACGACGTCCAGTTCTTCAGCCAGCATGGGCTCGGGGCCTCGCCCGTGGTGTCCGACACGCTGGTGATTATGCCGTTTGACGGCAGCAGCGCCGACGAAGAAACCATCGGCTTCAAAAAGGGCTGGGACGGCGCCGTGCTCTTGGCGCTTGATAAGGAAACGGGCGAAGTGAAGTGGCGCGGCGAGCGCGGGTCGTCGCGGCTCGCCCACGTGACGCCGCAGGTGGTCACCCACGACGGCGAGACGCAACTCGTGAGCGCGGCGGGCGACGTCATCCAGGGTCACGACCTGGAAACGGGCAAGATGATTTGGACCGTTCACAGCCAGGGCGAAGGCGTGACGCCCTCGGTGGTGATCGGAAAGGACCTGATCTACACCTGCTCGGGCTTCGACAAGCCGACGATCCGCGCCGTGCGCTTCGGCGGC
>JANOIK010001335.1:0-3987 GCA_031407585.1 Planctomycetota bacterium
GCCGCCGCGATCATCACCGCCACGTCGTCCTCGATGGCGTGCGGCAGGCGCCCGCAGAGCATGTGGTACAGCGTCGCTCCAAGACTATACACGTCGGTCGCGGGGCCAAGCTCGTCGTTGCGGCCCGCGGCTTGCTCGGGACTCATGTACGCGGGCGTGCCGATGGCGGCGCCGACGCGCGTATCCGTGCCGCCGCCGGCCTGCCCTTCGACGCCCGGCGCCATGCGGGTCGTGAGCGCCACGTCCTCGTCCGAGCCGATCACCTTGGCGAGGCCCCAGTCGACGACCAGCGTCTCGCCATATTTGCCGAGCATGATGTTCGACGGCTTCACGTCGCGGTGCAGCACGCCTTTGCTGTGCGCGTAGTCGACCGCGTGGCAAACGTCGAGAAATCGCTGCAGCAGCTTGCGCAGCTCGCTCATCCGCTTGGCGTCGCCGGCGTCCGCGTTGCGAGCGCGGTGGAAACGGTCGATCACTTCCAGCAGACTCTCGCCGCGGATGAGCCGCATGGCGTAGTACGGCCGGCCGGTTTCGTCGGAGCCGAGGGCGTAGACGGGCGCGACGCCCGGATGCTCCAGCCGGCCGGTGACGCGCGCTTCGAGCAGGAACCGCGCCCGCGAGTCGGCGTTGTCGGCCCACTGCGATTTGATCTGCTTCAGCGCGACCGTGCGGTCGATCTCCCGATCGCGGGCGAGAAATACGACGCCAAGCCCGCCCTGGGCGAGCACCTGCTGAATGTCGAACCGCTCGCCGGGGGTGAGGCCCGCTGAATGCTGGCCCGTCGCGGCGCGGTGCGACGAGGAGTCACGGTGCGTGTCGGCAGGTCGCTCGGTGGCTGGCGCCTCGCCCTCGATGGCTGCGCCGAGCAATCTTTGCACGGCGGGCGGCAGCGATCCCATGCGCGCGCCGAGCGGATCGGCGCACGTTTCCTGCGCTTGCCGATCGATGGCCGCCCGCAGGATCTCGGCCTTTGCGGGCGAGAGCTTCGCGCGCTCGACCAGAGCGCCGAAGAGCGGGCGTTCGGGCCCGGCGAGCCACTCGCGCACGACGGATTCGAGTTCCGCGTCCCCCAGCAATTCCTGTCGTCGGGCGTGCAGACAGGCGAGCACATCTCGTGGGCTGGGGACGTTGGGCATACAGGCTTGTTGTAGCACCTTGAAATCGCTTGGGCCACGTGGGGCAAGGTTAAAAAATGGGCCGGATTTCGCGGAAAAACCCCGGGTTTGCGTTTCGCCCACCGTCACCTAGATTAGTAGTGGTGAGGGTCGCGCCGGCGGACGGACGCGTGCCCTGTTGTACCGTCCTGGACAAGAGGCCCGTGTGGCCCGTCCGCAGTTGTGACTCAGAGGAGGAATCTGTCATGTTGAAAAAAACCACTCTCGCTCTTTTTGGGTTGGCGGTCGTCGCCGGCTCGCTGGGCCTGGCGCCGCGCGAGGCTTCGGCCTTCCGCCACAAGAAGGCGTGCGCGCCGCCGCCGATCGAAGTCGTGCTGTGCGTCGACGACCCGTGCGACTGTTGCCCGGGCGAGGAAGTGTGCGTGTGCGTGCCGTGCTGCTGCACCGAAGAGCCGTGCGTCTCGTGGCGCAATGGCCTGTTCGGGCGCCGCGTGGCGACCTACTCGTGGGCGTGCTGCGGCCACGAGGTCGAGGTCGTGGTCACTCGCCGCGGCGAGCTGATCGTGCGTTAATCGCAAACGCAAGAATTCAAATTTGCATCGAGCCCCTGGCGCGTTTCGCCAGGGTCTCGTTGCGTTAGTGGCGGAAGTGGCGCCGTCCTGTGAAGACCATTGGCAGGCCGCGCTGGTTGCACGCGGCGATCACTTCTTCGTCGCGTCGGGATCCGCCCGGCTGGATCACCGCGGCGACACCCGCGTCGGCGGCGGGGCCGATGGAGTCGTCGAACGGGAAGAAGGCGTCCGAGGCCAGCACGGCGCGGCGGGCTCGTTCGCCGGCCTTTCGCAGGGCGATTTCCACGGAATCGACGCGGCTCATTTGCCCGGCGCCCACGCCCACCAGCGCGCCGTCGCGAACCAGCACGATCGCGTTGCTCTTCACGTGCCGGCACACGGCCCACGCGAATGCGAGGTCGCGCTCGAGCGCGCCGGACGGTTTCGCGTCGGTGACGACGCTCCACTCGGCCGGGTCATCGGCCAGATCGTCGGCCTCCTGACGCAGGAAGCCACCGTCAATCTGCCGCCACTCGGCGGCGCCTCGGCCGGGCGCGATCGAGCCGACGGCGAGCAGCCGCACGTTGTCGCGCCACTTCGGCTTGGTGGTGAGGATCGAAACGGCCTCGGGCGTGAACTCCGGCGCAACGATCGCCTCGACGAACTTCCCCGGCTCCGCGAGAAATTCGGCCATCGCGGCGTCGACCGGCACGTTGACGCCGAGGACCGAACCAAACGCACTGAGCGGGTCGCCGTCCCACGCCTTAGCCGCGGCTTCGCCGAGCGTCGCGGCGGTGGCGGCGCCGCAGGGGTTGTTGTGCTTGAGCACCGCGACCGCGGGCGCCGGTAGGGAGCGAACACACCCGAGCGCGGCATGGAGATCGAGCAGGTTGTTGTAGGACAGCTCCTTGCCGTGGAGCTGCCGCGCGTTGACCAGCGCGCTCGGCGCCGCGTCGGCGAAGGCGTAGAGGGCGGCGCTTTGGTGGGGGTTTTCGCCGTAGCGCAGTGCGGTGCGGTGAGTGAGCGCGAGCGTCGCAGGGTTTGTACCCTGGGCGCCCCCCTCCCCAGCCCTCCCCTCGGAGGGGGAGGGAGCCGGAGGAATGATGCGGGTGAAATATGCGGCGATGGCGGCGTCGTACTCCGCCGTGCGAGCGAAGGCGGCGCCGGCGAGTTCGCGGCGCAGCTCGGGCGTTGTCGCGCCGCTCGTGCGAATCTGCGCGAGGATCGCATCGTACTGGCGCGCGTCGGTCGCGATCGTGACGAACGCGTGATTCTTCGCGGCGGAGCGAGTCAGCGATGGCCCGCCGATGTCGATGTTCTCGATCGCTTCGTCGATCGTGACGCCCGGCTTCGCGACTGTCTTCTCGAACGGATAGAGATTCACGACCACCAGCTCGAACGACGAAATCCCGTGTTCGACGAGCGACGCCATGTCCTCCGCATTGTCGTGCCGGCAAAGAATGCCGCCGTGGATTTTGGGGTGCAGCGTTTTGACGCGGCCGTCCATCATCTCGGGAAAGCCGGTGTACTCGGCGACGTCGCGCACCGGCACGCCCGCATCGGCCAGGTGCTTGCGCGTGCCGCCGGTGCTGAACAGTTCGATGCCTGCGGAAACGAGTCCGCGCGCGAATTCCGCGAGGCCGGTCTTGTCACTAACAGTCAGAAGTGCGCGTTGAATGCGGGGCGAGAGAGGCATGGTTGCTCGGTGTGCGGACTGGTCGCTTAAGCGACCAGTCCGAGGTGGGAGGCGAGAGCGCCGCGGTGCAGCCTGCACGCGGCGGGCTCACGATAGCACCGCGAGCGGCGGGCATCAACGCACCGAAAAACGGGCGGAAAAATCGTTCCCGAACCGCCGCGGCGCCTGCCGCGTAGAGATCGCGTCTTGCCGGCGTCATGAAGCGCCGGCCTCTTCTGGCAGGGATGCTTCGCATCGGATGGTCTGCTTGCCGCGAGCTTCAAAAGCGCGGCGCCTCCCACCGCCTCGGCCGCCGGATCGGCGCAGCGTTAGAACCCGCGCGTCCCGCGAGTTCGCTACGATCGATTCTCTCGACGGCGCGGGCGTGGGTTGCCGCACGGCTTTTGACGATTCTTGCGGCGCGCGACGCGCGAGAAGGTGAAAATCCCCCGGTCAGAATTTTTGACCGGCCGCCAACCGTGACCTATATTCACGGTGGCTGGCGATATTGACCCGCATCGCTCGCCGTACGTCGCAAGGATGCTCTCGGGGCTCGCAGGCAGTGACGCCGCCGTTAAATTCGGCGCGACCGTTGCCACGCGACGCCCGCAAGCGACCTCCCCCAATTGAACGGCTCCTTCGAAGG
>JANOIK010000013.1:0-2166 GCA_031407585.1 Planctomycetota bacterium
GTTGCTTGGAACATGGTGGTTGTCGGTTGAACGGATGGAGTTCCAGCGCGAAGGGACTTGTGTACTAGTGTACATGATTTGAGCCGCGTTGTCAAGAGGTGAAATTGGGCCACTTGCGCGAATGCCGGCGACGGGGATTTGGGTCCCCGTGGGCTCTTTCGGCCCCTATGGGGCTGGAGTGGCCGCGTCGGCGAGGTTGAAGGCATTGCTTCCGCCTGCCATCATTCATGCGACGTTAATTGCTGGATAGAACAAGACGACTGCCGCGGGTAGGAGGATGGCCGCGTTCAGTCGAATTGATCTCGTCTCGGGCGCCGCCCAGAAGATGGCGGCGGCCAATGCAAAGTTCACACACGCCGTTGCCAACGCAAAACTCCCTAGTGCCGTTAGCGCCGCCCCCACGACATCATCCGGATATCCCAACACGGTTCGCGGGCATGTCCACGCGGCGCCGATCGCGACGACGATCGTCGCCGACATGATGGCCGAGCAACGAATTCCGACGCGCGCCCAGGCCCGCGCGTCAGCACTGGTCGTCTCATTCATGGCTGGTCACGCTCTCAGCCGTCGCGCATGCGCGTCCATCGCCATGCCGACGACAATCCCAATCAACGCCGAAGCGACGAGAGATTGCACCATCTCCCCTATCTGCGACTCGGCCGGTCCCCCGTTACAAGCCAAACGTCGCCCCGCGAGCGTAGGGATTGAAGTAGAACGTAACCACATTGAGGGCGACAAGTCCGATCATGGCTGCAGCAAGGACCATGTGAGCCATCGCGGACGCTTTGATTCTCGTGAGCGGAAAAGTCACGTACGGCAGCGAGCACCAAATCGCGACCATTCCGCTCGCCGCGGGAATCACGTCGCCGAATAGCGAAATGAACGGTCCGCCCGGGATGATCTTCGCGCCCAACGGCAGGCTCAGCATGCCGACGAGCAGGACGATGGATGCGGTTTCGAGATTTCGCACCGTTGCCATGTTTTGCTCCTTGCGGATGACATCCGTCGGAACTCGACTGCTCCTGAATTGCCAATCAACCCTGCTGCCCATCGACCGCGTGACGCCGCTTGTCAGTCTATCATCCGCGCCAAACTCCGGTCAAAAACTGTCGCGTGGGGAGCCCCCGGTTTGAAGAACCGGGGGCTAAGTCACCGGCTTCGACGAGCGGCTAAGTTATGGCGCCGCTGCGCGGCTCTTACGGGGCCGTCATAGGTGACGTGAGTTCGCGTGGGGCGGGTGCGCGTGATAGGTGATTGCGTCGGAAGGTCGCGTCGGAGAATTCTCCGGGGACCCGGGGCATCCCCCCTCCCCAGCCCTCCCCGCCAGGGGCATGTTGGATTCGGCGTTCGGATTTTGCTGGAATGAGGCTCTGTGGTAGAATTATGCGTATGAAAGACTTCAACCCCCTTATTGCGATTGAGACTGAACAATCCCTGCATCGCAATGGCGGACCGCTGACGATTGTCGGCCAGCAAGGCAAGTACGTCGTCATGCGGCTGGACGTGTACGACGCGATGCTGGGAATGAGCGACGACGACGAGGCAGAGACGCTTGCGTCGGTGCGGCGGGGACTCGCCGACGTTGATACCGGACGTACCCATGACGCCGACGAGGCGTTTGACCGCCTCGAATCCCGCTATGCGCCTTAAGGTCCGCCTCTCGGACGAAACTCTCCGGCAGATTGAGGCGATTGGCGACTATATCGCCCACGACTCGCCGCAGAGCGCGCTTCGTTGGATTCAGAGAATTCGAGCGCGGATTGACGCACTCGGAAATCTACCCGAGCGCCATGTGGTGCTCTACACCGCGGCGCAGGCTGGTCGCGAGGTGCGACAGACGTTCTATGGCGTCTATCGAATTCTGTACGAGATTCAGGACGATACGGTGTTCGTGCTAACCGTTCGTCACGGGGCCCGCCGGCCTATAGGTCCGGACGAAGTCGCGGGCATTGAGTGAGCGTGGGCCGTTTCTACTTATCCAAGAATCGCCATGCGCCCCCGGTTTGAAGAACCGGGGGTTAAGTCACCGGTTTGGAGGAGCGGCTGCCGCTGCGGCCGTTTTTGCAGTTGTCGGCGTCGGTGCGGGCTTTGTGCTTGGCGTGTTGGGGCGGGCCGGTTTCGCCCTTTTCTTGGTGGAGCTTGATGGCGCCGTGGCAGTGCGCGCAG
>JANOIK010000047.1:0-1601 GCA_031407585.1 Planctomycetota bacterium
TTGCGCGATTTCAGCCTTACTTGTTTGCCTAAATGCCATTTCTTTCGTGAAGAGAACGACGCCTACAGGTCCCCTTATCTTACTCCCATCCCCTCTTCCTTGGCGTACTTGGCGTCCTTGGCGGTTCACTCCCTCCGTCCGCCTGTTAGACTGTTTAGATGCAATCCGCCTGGCAGCCACAGTTTGTTTTCGCCGCGTGTCAGCACGGCGCCGAGGCCGCGCTCAAGCGCGAACTCGCCGTGCGCGCTCCCGAGTTGCGGCCCGCGTTCTCGCGCCCGGGGTTCGTCACGTTCAAGCTCCCCGCCCCGTGCGAGACGCCAGAGACGTTCACGCTCCCCTCATCGTTCGCGCGCACCTTCGGATTCTCCCTCGGTTCGGTCAAGGGCGACCACCTGCGCGACCTCGCGGCTCAGGCGTGGACGCTCCCCGAAGTCACGGCCGCAAACACGGCTTGCAGCTTCGCGTCTCTCCAAGTCTGGCAGCGCGACGCAACGACCCCCGGCGACCGCGACTTCGAACCCGGTCGCACGCCGCTCGCCGATGAAGCGGAGCTCGCACTCCGCGAGCTCGCACCAATCGAAGCGCTCCGCGACCCCGCGCTCGTCGGCCGCGTGAGCCCGCGCAATCGCTGGGTGATGGACGTCGCACTGGTCGAGCCCGGCCAATGGTTCCTGGGTTGCCACCGCACGACCAGCCGCACCGCATGCTGGCCCGGCGGCGTGCCGGACATGGAACTGCCCGAGCATGCCGTCTCGCGCGCGTATCTGAAAATGGCCGAAGCCCTCGCGTGGTCCGGCTTGCCGATGTCGAGCGGCGAGCACGTCGTCGAACTCGGCTGCGCTCCCGGCGGCGCCTCGCAAGCGCTGCTCGACGCGGGGCTGCTGGTCACGGGCGTCGACCCCGCGGAAGTGGCGCCTGAAGTCGCCGCCAACCCGCGCTTCAATCACGTACGCCACCGCACGGGCCAGGCGCCGAAGCGCCTGTTCCGCGGCGCCCACTGGCTCGCCGCCGACATGAACGTCGCCCCCAAATACACGCTCGATGCGGTCGAGAGCATCGTGAAGCACAAGGACGCGGCCTACCGGGGACTGATCCTCACGCTGAAGCTTCCGGAGTGGTCGCTCATCGACGAGCTGCCGGCATGCATCGAGCGCGTGAAGAGCTGGGGCTACAAGGACGTGCGGCTTCGCCAGCTAGCGTTCAACCGGCAGGAAATCTGTCTAGCCGCCCTCCGCAGCCGCGCCCAACGGCGCATCGTTCGCGCCCCGGTGCAAACCGCCCGCCGCGATCATCCGCACGCTAGCGTGCCCGCCCCGCACGTCGAAGCGCCGCAGGAATAGGAAAACGTCCTTTCCGGTCCCCTCCGCTTGAGGGGGAGGCTAGGGTGGGGTGATGCGGCGGGTACACGCGATGCCTGCCCATGTAGGCCACGCATGCGCCGCTTCATCCCCCCTCCCCATCCCTCCCCAATGCCGTTCGGCACGGGTCTTGATCGGCGTCATGTGTCGTGCTGGCGTGGCTGGGTTGTGGGAGTGGGCGGCGTCTGGCTGGCATGGGACGGCCTCGCGTCGGGGGAGGAGCGGCGCAGCGTGAGCCGCCAC
>JANOIK010000083.1:0-8825 GCA_031407585.1 Planctomycetota bacterium
GCAGGTCGTCGCCGTCGACGTCGCGGTCGGCGGCGGACTGGGCGCCGAAGCCGGCGGTCCACAGGGGCAGGTCGAGGTGCGTGACGAAGCCGTCGCCGTTGAAGTCGGCGTTGGGCGCCGCGGCATCGAGCGTGCGGCCGAACTGGGCTCGCCAGGCGGCGAGGTCGGCGGCGTCGTCGACGTCGCCATCGGCGTCGGCGTCGCCCTGGGCGTGCGCGGCGCCGGTCGTCGTGCCCAGGCCGCGCTGCCAGGCGAGCAGGTCGTCGCCGTCGATGCGGCGGTCGCCGTCGAAGTCGGGCCGCTGCGGCCGGTCGTCGTCACGAACCACAAAGGCGACCGAGACGGTGGCCAGCGGGTCGTAGTTGTTGTCGGACTGCGCATCGACGACGTCGATCGTGAGGATTACCGTCTGATCGGCGTTCACGACAAGATTGTCGACGCCGCGGAGGGCGACGCGCTGTGGCGTCCGCCAGTTGGCGGGCGTGAAGGTGAGCGTCGTCCGATCGAGCGACGCGACGGCCGGGTTGCTCACGCCGAGCGTGAGCACGACGTTGGACGTGGGCGCCCGAGTAAGCTGGACGTCGACCGCGTCGGCTCCGAATTCATTGGTGACTTCGGCGCCGCCGGTTTGGCGGGCGTACACGCCGGCAGTGCCCGAGGTGATGGTCGTGGTGATGGTCGCGCCGTGGCCGTCGAAGTAGAACATCCAGAAGCTCGGGCCGACGTCGCCGAGGGCGCTGTGGCCGCGGTTGGGCAGGTCGGTGGGCTTGGTCCAGGGAATCGCCAGGTCGCGGCCAATCTGCACGATCATCGGCGCGGTTGACAGACTCCCGATCGAGCTGCGCGTCGGGCCGCGGGTGGTCGCGTCACCCGTGGCGGGGAACGGCGAGCCCGGCGCGGTGGCGACGCGCGTGAGGACGGAGCTCGACGGGTCGGCGTCGTCGCCGAAGAAGTCCGGCATGAGGTCGAGCAGCGCGAGGTTGTGGGGGCTGTCCCACGGCTCGTTCTTGCGGAACTGGTTGTAGAGCCGCGAGAGGCCCAAGTACGGCAACAGGTGGACCCGCCAACTGAGCAGCGGCGTGCCGTCGGCGGCGAACGTGTTCGCGGGGTAGCGGCCCTGGGCCGACTCGAAGTTTTGCATCGCGATGGCGATGTCTTTGAGGCGGTTGGCGGCGACGCTCTGCCGGTTGATCTGGCCGGTGCGTTCCAGCTCGCGAGCGAGGACGCGACGGGCGTCGGCCGACTCTTCCCTGCGGGCGCCGGCGGTCGAGGTGCGCGTGACGAGCGCGGCGAAGGCGTCGGGGGAAATGTCGGTCCCGACGAACATCTGGGTGAGGTCGGCCAGCGCGACGCGCATCTCGCCCATGGCGAGGTCGCCGACGGACCCGAGGGGGTTGGCGTGGTCGAAGGCCATGTCTTCCGGCTTGGTCCAGGGCACGGCAACGTCGGGCCCAGCTTCCATAAAGAGGATCGTGTTGCCGAGTCCATCGGCGAACGATGCGATCGAGGGGCCGGACTGCTGCACGCCGGGGCTTTGCGATTCGAATGGCGCCCGCGGGCCGGTGAAGGTCTTCACCCGCGTGGTGGTACTGTGGGACGAGTCGCCGGCGCTGCGGTAGATGTCGGGCATCTTGGCGAGCAGCGGCAGGTTGTTCGGGCTGTTCCAGGGTTCGTCGAGCTTGAACTGGTTGAAGAGCCGCGTGTAGCCGATGAACGGCAGCAGGTGGACGCGCCAGCTCACCAGGGGCCTGCCCTCGGCGTCGAAGTTATTGGCATTGGCTAAGATCGGGAATCGCGTCTTTGCGGATTCGTAGTTGAGCATCGCCAAGCCGATGGTCTTGAAGTAAATGGCCGAAGCCTTGGCGCCGTAGGACCACGTTGCGGGGGCGCTCCCGGAGCTTTCGGCGTAGCGGCGGCGCCAGGTATTGGCGTCGGTGGGGTCGAAGCCCCCGGCGAGCGATCGCAAGGCCGCGGCGGCATCGTCGGTTGCGATCGAAATTGTCGAGCCGTCGACCATCGCGGCGTGGAGCACGCCGGAGGGGTACGTGCCGAGCGACGCGAGCGGATTATTCCAATCGGCGACGGTGATGGGGCTGGGTTTGGTCCAGGGGGCCGCTTTGTCGGCGCCGGTTTCGACGACGTACATCCGGTCCTGGAGATCGATGACGAATTTGAGCTGCCCGGAGATCGAACCAATGCGCTGGTAGCGCGTGGTGATGCCGCCGGCCGGGTCGTCGGGGTGACGGAACACGGGCGGCATCTGGCTGGCGAGCGGGAGATTGTGGGGGCTGTCCCAGGCCTCGTTGAGGTGAAACTGGTTGTAGAGCGACTGGTAGCCTAAGTAGGGCAAGATCGCGACGTGCCAGCTCAGCATGCCGGCAGCGTTGGGGAGCGTGTTATTGGCGGCTTCGTAGTTGAGCCAGCCGAGGCCGAGCTCGCGGAGCTGGCCGAGAATCTGTGCGTCGTTGGTCGGGTTGACCGTGATCACCGCGTAGGCGGCGACCGTTATCGCACCGTTGACCGCCTGGTAGCGGAAGGCGTCGGTTCCGATGAAGCCGGCGTGCGGCAGGTAGGTGAACGTGCCGTCGGCGTTGAGCTTCAGCGTGCCGTGGCTCGGGCCGGCGACGAGCTGCGCGGTGACGCCAGCGGGCATGAGGTCGTTGACGAGCAGGCCCGCGGCGGGGCTGTTGACGACCAGAGCCTGGCCGGCGCGGGTGGCGTAGGCGTCGTCGATGCGGGACGCCTCGCCCCCCGGTGGCGAGCCCGGAGCGTTGTTGAGCGAGTGGATCGTTACCGACGCGGTGAACGTTTCGTTGGTCGCGGTGTTGCGAAGCGTGTAGACGACGCGGTCGGTCCCGACGAAGGCGTCGACCGAGCGGTAGTGGATTGCGGGATAGGCTCCAGGGCTGGCGCCGGGGGTGATGGTTGCCGTGCCGAACTGCGGCGTCGCGGAATCAATGACGACGGTGGACGCGGCCCCGAAAGCGCCTTTGGCATGAACGACGAGGTCGAGGGCGACCGCGCCGGAGGCGTTGAGCTGGATGGACTTCAGCGGCGTCGTGTTGTTCAGCGGGCTGATGACGAGATTTGTCCACGGCGCGTGGGCGGCCATCACGGGTTGGATGTAGGCCGTGCCGGGGCGGAACGTGAACTCGTCGCGCTGGCCGGCTTGCCACTGGGCGCCGCCGAGGTTGGTTCGATACTCGACCCAACCACCGCCGGCGCTGGTGGGAAGGACGGTGGACGGTGGCTGGTTGAGCGTCGCGCCCGAGGCGGCGTTGCGCACGGCGGCGCCGGCGGCGAGCGCGGGGCCGCTCCACGGCTGACGAAGCTGAACGCGGTAGGCGCCGGCTTCCGTGTCGTACGCGATGGCGCCGGCGTCCCACAGGCCGTGGTCCAAGTCGGACGCCACGTTGCGGGTGTAGGTGTAGTCGTCGTACACGTGCCCGGTCGAGTCGGCGTAGCCGTACCAGGCGAGAGCCCGCGTGTCAGCGGATTGCCAGATTTCGTTGCTCCACCCCGAGGCGTTTGTGAGGAGCAGTGAGTTGGCGCCCGGGAGCAGCGCGTGGGCGAGCGTCGTGTCGGCCGCGGCGGCGTGCCGGGTGACGTGCAGGGGGTGGATGAGTTTCTTGTCGACGTCGAGCGAAGCGAAGCCGAACGGCGCTTCGTTGACCGACGAGGAGTTCTGCGACCACGCGCTGAGCGTGTAGGGCGCGGCGAGATTCACCTTCACGAGGGCGCCGGCCCAGGAGTAGGGCGTGCCTTGCGGGAGCGAGAGCTGGCGGCGTTGGCCCGAGCCGGTGATGACTGAAAGATCGACCACCGGCAGCGCGACGCTGGCCGCGGTGGCGCCGGGGGCGACGGTGGTGAGCGTGACGTCTCGCCAGCTCATGAAGTTCTCCGCCGTGGCGTGTTCGTTGGCGATGATCACCGGTTTGACGAATGCCGTACCGGGGCGGAACTTGGAGGACAAGTTGAAGCCGTTTTGCAGTTCGCCACCGCCGAAGACCGCGGCGTGTTGGGTCCACGACCAGTCGCCGGGGATCGTGGCCGAGTCGAGGGCGATGTGGCTTTCATCGTTGCCGGCGCCCGTGTTTCGCACCGCGGCGCCGGCCGGGAGCGCGGGGCCGGCCCACGGGGTGGCGAGCGTGATGACGTTGCCGGCAATTCCGCCCGGCGCCCACAGGCCGCCGGCGCCGCCGAGGGCGACGTTCCGCGTGTAGGTGTAGTTGGGGTACACGTGCCCGGTGGAGTCGGCGTAGCCGTACCACGCGATGCCGCGCGTGGCGGGGGCGGCGGCTGGGAAGTTGCTCCAGCCGTTGGCGGACACGAGGCGGATGGTCGTGTCGCCGGGGTTCAGCGGCTGGGCGAGCGTCGTGTTGGCGGCGTCTTGAAATCGGAGCACGTGCTCGGGGAGGATTTGCTGCCGATCGATGTCGTACGACGCGAGGGCGAAGGTTTGCTGATTGACGGCGAGGTAGCGTTGGCCAAGCTCGTCGCCCGAGCGGGCCCAACCGCTGAGGGCGTAGGTTTTCGCCGTGTCGACGGGGAAGAAATCGTCGGCCTGCACGGCCTTCGACGCAGCGGCGGTTTGGAAGGTCGACGTGCCGCCGAACTTGGCGAGCCAGGCATTGGCGTCGCCGACGATCGCAGGGGTTACGCCGGCGGTGAACTGGTCAAAGGCGCCGGGTCGCACCGTGATGACGTCGGATGCGGGCGCCGGGAGCAGTTGCAGAAAGTCGTCGTTGACGACCGTGATCGTGTCGCTCCCGCTATCGTGTCCCGTGGCCGTCGCGGTGATCGTGACAACGGCATTGTCATCGAGGACCGATTCGCTGACGCCAGACACCAGAATCAGCGCCGACGCTTGATTTGCCGAAAAAAAGATGCTTGCCGGACTCACGGTGGCCGACGTCGTGTCATTGCTGCTGAGAGCGACGGTGAGCGGTAACGCGAGATTGCCGGTGCGGGTCACGGTTCCGTTTACCGCGCCGCCCTCGATCACCTGCTCTGGAACGCTCACCGTCACCGCGAGAGCGAGACGCGCTTCGAGCATCTCGAAGGTCGGCCGGCGGCGCAGGGTATTCTGTTTAGAGAATCGCTTCACGATGGTCTCGCGAGATCGTCTGAGCTTGCCCGGCTGGCAGCGGAGTTGCCGCGGAAAAGTTTGGCGCACGGCGGTGCCGTGCATGCCGTTCAAGCGCGCCGGACGCCCCAGCTCCCCTGCTACCGGGCGTTGGCCTTCGATGTGGTTCTAGTGTAATGACTGCGGCGGGGGGCGGTCAAAGCATTTGGCAAGGGAATTGGCCGCGTTCATCCGCGGCCAATTCCCATTGGGCTACGCTGGATGCAGCTCGCCCAAGATCGTCGGGATGAGCTCCGAAACGGTGGGGTGGATGGGCATGGCACGCTGCAGGACGTCGTAGGGGACGCCGGCGTTCATGATGTTGAGAATGCCGTGGATGGCTTCGTCGCCGCCGGGGCCGAGGATCGCGGCGCCGAGGATCTTCCGCGTGTCGCGGTCGACGACCACTTTCATGAAGCCCTGGGTCTCGCCTTTTTCGATCGCTCGGCCGACGCGCGTCATGGGGCGTTTGCCGACGAGGATCGCGTGGCCGGCGGCGCGGGCGTCGCGTTCGGTGAGGCCGACGCGGCCCAGCGGCGGGTCGATGTAGAGCGCGTAGCCCAGGATGTGGTCGCTCAGCTTCCGGCTTTCGCCGTCGACCAGGTTGGCGGCGAGGATTTCAAAGTCGTTGTACGCGGTGTGCGTGAACGCGCCGCGGCCGTTGCAATCGCCGAGCGCCCAAATGCCGGGAACGTTCGTGGCGAGCGCGTCGTCGACGGTGATGTACCCGCGAGCGTCGGTCGCGATCCCCGCCGCCGCGAGACCGAGGTCGTCGGTGTTGGGCCGGCGGCCGACGGCAAACAGTAGGTGCGAGCCCACGATCGCTTCGCCGCCGTTCACAGTGATCGCAACGCCGCGGGCGTGGGGGGCGAGGCGAATGGTCTCGGCGCCCAGCCGCACGTCGACGCCTTCGCCGACGAGGATGTCGCGGATGGCATCGCAGGCGTCCTCGTCCTCGCGGGCGACGAGGCGCGAGCCGCGCTCGACGACGGTCACCTGGGCGCCGAAGCGGCGAAACATTTGGGCGAACTCCAGGCCGATGTAGCTGCCGCCGACGATCACCAGGTGCTCAGGAACCTGGTCGAGCGCAAGCATGGTGCTGTTGGTGAGGTACGGCACATCGGCGACGCCAGGGAGATCAGGGATCGCGGCGCGGCCGCCGACGTTGATAAAGATGCGCGGCGCCGTGAGCACCGTCTCGCCGACGCGGACGGTCGTGGGGCTCTCGAAGCGCGCGTGGCCCTGAAACACGGTGCAGCCGGCCATGCCGCGGAGCCAGGATTCGACGCCGGTGCGGGACGCGGCCGAGACGGCGTCGGCGCGGGCTTTCACGCGGGGCATGTCGACGCGGACCTCGCCGGGAATCACGACGCCGAAGTCGGCGCCGCGCCGCGCGAGATGAGCGGCGTACGCGCTGGCCACGAGCGTCTTGGTGGGCATGCAGCCCGTGTTGACGCACGTGCCGCCGAAGAGATGCCGTTCGACGAGGGCAACGGTTTGACCGGCGGCCGTCAACCGCCCGGCCAGCGAGGGTCCGGCCTGACCCGCGCCGATGATGATGTTGTCGAAGATTTGCATGTTACTCGAATCAGCGGAGTGCAACGCCGACGACAACGGCCAGCGCAAGGGCGGCGGCGTCTTCGATGAAGGCGGCCGGGTGGTCGTTGTTGAACTTGGCGGCGAGGCGTCCGCGGAGTGCGCGGCCGCCGAAGGTGCCGATGACCGCGCCGACGATCCCCGCGATCAGGCCGCCTACGATCGATCCGCCGACCGTACCGACGGCCGCGCCTGAGAGTCCGCCCGAGACCAGGCGGGCGCCGAATTGTACGGGAACCGTACGGCTGGGCGTGGTGGGGAGCTGATCGGTGACGAGCTCGACGAGAGCCAGCGCCGTCAGGGCACCGCAGGTTCATATGTTGGCGAGGAACGCGAGCCACGTGCCCGCGACCGAAACCAGGCCGAGCCGGGCGAACCACGCGGCGGCGGCCGGGGCCATCATGGCGCGGGAGCCGGCGACGACGCCAATAAGTAGAGCAAGGATGTAGGGCATGGCGAAGCGGCTCGAGTTTGGGAGGGGTGTTTCGATCAAGCAAACTCGACGTGCGGGCCGACCGCCCGTGCTCGGCGCGTGATCCCGGCGAGATTGGCGCCCGCATTCTGGCAGCGCTGCCGGAGGCGAGCTATAGTAAGCCAGTCTTTTCCGTAATGTTGTCTTGCGACCCTGCCTTGGTCGATTCCCACAGGCGCCGACGTCAACGCTATGAGCGACATCAAGATTGAGGTTTGGGACGCCACGGGGAACAAGCGGCAGCTCGTCGAGGCGCCCGCCGAGAGCGAGGTTAATCGGCTGATCGCCGTGTTGATCGACCGCATGAACCTGCCCCGGCACAGCCCCGACGGGCAGATGATGAGCTACAAGTTTCATCACAAGAGCTCGGGGCGGCAGCTGTTGGACACCGAGACGCTCGCGTCGGCCAGCGTAAAGGACGGCGACGTGCTGCGGCTGCAGCCGGAGATCACCGCGGGCGCATGGGGTGCCATGGCCACGGAGGTCCGCCGACGTGGCCATGTCTTAGAGAGTGAGTCACACGCCCACGCGGACATGGGCATGGCACCCCATTTGACTGCAGGGGGCGCCGGGGCGTGACGATGGCTGAGACCAAGGCGTGCCCGATCTGCGGCGAGACGATTCAGGCCGTCGCCAAGAAGTGCCGTTTTTGCGGCGAGTATTTCGACGCGGCCGATCGTCCGCGACCCGCCGCGCCGGGAACGCTCGACTCGATGCTGACGCCCGTGGGGCGGCCAACGTCCGCCATCGTGGCTGGATACATGGGACTCTTGGCGTTCTTTCCCTGCATCGGCTTTCCTCTGGGAATCATCGGCGTCGTCGCGGGCGTGAAGGCGCTGAAACAACTCAATCAGAACCCCGAGTTGCGCGGCCGCGGTCGGGCGTGGTTCGGAATCATCGCCGGCGGACTTTTGGGCGGCTTGTGGGGAGTTGCCATCCTGATGGGCTTGATCGGCGGAATGGTCGAAGGCTTCGAGTGAGGCGTGAGAGGTACGAGTTTCCCATGGCCGACGTACTGCAAATCGATCCCACTGCCCGCGAGGAGCGCTTCGCGCGCTTCGAGCTGATCGGCTGGTGGGATCAGGCGCGGCTGGCGTCGGCTAAGGCGCTGGTCATCGGCGCCGGCGCGCTCGGCAACGAAATCGTCAAGAACCTCGCGCTCCTCGGCGTCGGCCACGTGTTTCTGGCGGATCGCGACACGATCGAGCTGTCGAATCTCTCGCGGTCGGTGCTGTTCCGCGAAGGCGACATCGGCCGCAGCAAGGCCGAGGTGGCGGCCGAGCGGGCTCGCGACATTTATCCGAAGCTGCGCATCCAGCCGTGGACCGGCAACATCGTGCACGACCTGGGCCTCGGCGTGTATCGATGGGCCGACGTGATTCTCGGCGGGCTCGACAACCGCGAGGCTCGTGTCGCGATCAACGGCGCCGCCGCGAAGGTCGGCAAACCGTGGATCGACGGCGCCATCGAGCGACTCGACGGCGTCGCCCGCGTGTTCGATCCGGCCGTCGGCCCGTGCTACGAATGCACCATGAGCGAGGTCGACTGGAAGATGCTCGAAGCCCGGCGCAGTTGCGCCCTGCTCACCCGCGACGAGATGGAGCAAGGCAAGGTGCCGACCACCCCGACCAC
>JANOIK010000101.1:0-2007 GCA_031407585.1 Planctomycetota bacterium
CACTTCGGCAACGGCCGCGCGGTGCGCAACCTGTTCGAAGACGCAATCCGCCGGCAGGCGAACCGCATCGCGGCGGTGGCGGAGCTGTCGGTCGAGCAGCTCTCGACGCTCGAACCCGCGGACGTGTACTTCGAGGACTGCCCGCCCGAGGCGCTCGCGCCGCTCGAGGGCGGCACGCTACGGTTCCACATCGAATGCACGCATTGCAAACACGGTAAAGATGTCCCGCAAAAATTCCTGGGGCAGACCGTCAAATGCCCCAAATGCAAAAAGGACTTCGTCGCACAGTGGGGCACGCTCGTAACGCCCCCGGAGGCGAAGCCGACATGACAACCCGCGCCGCCCTCCACCTAACCGTCTTAGCCCTTGCTTGCAGCTTCGCTTCCCTCCCCCAGGAAGTGCACGCCATCACCCCCACCGAACTCGACGCCTTCCCCACCGACGTCGAAGGCTGGTCCCAAGGCGCCCCCGGCGGAGTCACCCATCAACCCACTGGCGGCCCCGTTGGAGCAAACGACCCCTACATGCGGGTCCAATCCACCGGCGGCGGCCAAAGCCTCGGCAAACTGGTCGTCTACAACCAAACGCCAACCTGGACCGGCGACTACCTGACTGCGGGCGTCACGGCGATTTCGATGGACGTCAACAACCTCGGCGCGACGCCGCTGGTACTCCGCCTCGCCCTGGGAACGAGCAGCGCCCCCAACGTCGGCGGCGACTGGATCGTGACCACCGTCGGCAAGAGCTTGCCGGCTGCAAGCGGCTGGACGAGCGTCGAGTTCCCGCTCGGCGCCAACGACTTCACGGGCGATCCGTTTCTCAACGTGATCGACGACGTCGTGACGCTGCGCATCTTTCACGCCGTCTCGCCGAACACCAGCGGCGTCGGCGAGGCCATCGCGGCGACCCTCGGCGTCGACAACATCCGCGCGATCGGATCGGGATCGATAGTTCCCGGCGACTTCAACGGCGTTGGCGGCGTGGAGGCGACCGACCTCGAAAAGTGGCGCGACGACTTCAGCGGCGCGGGATCGGACGCCGACGGCGATCTCGACAGCGACGGCGACGACCTGCTGATCTGGCAGCGCAACCTCGGCCAGGGAACGAGCGTCGCCGCAGCGGCCGCCGTTCCCGAGCCCGCCGGATCGGCCTTAATCGCAATGGCGATGCTACTGGCAACGACGCACCTACGGCGAATTTCAACGGGGGCCTCACGATGACACGACTACGAGCGATTCTGGCGGCGACAACGGCGATCCTCGTCCTGGCGCCAACCCTCGCCGCCCACGCGGCGATTAGCGTGGGTGAAATGGACAACTTCTCGGCGACACTCGAAGGCTGGACGCAGGGAGGCGTGTCCCCAACCGGACTCTCACGGCCCACGACGAACGGTCCGGCCGGCGCCGGAGATGCCTTTATGCAAGTGCTCGCTGGAGCGGGCGGCCGATCGAAACTTGTTGCTTTTAACCAGTCCGCCGCTTGGACCGGCAACTACGTGTCCACCCAAATTGCCGCCATCGGCATGGACGTCAACAACCTCGGCGCGACTAACCTGCAACTCCGGCTGACGTTCGGCACAACCAAGGGGCCAAACGCGGGCGGCACATGGTTCACGTCAACCACTGCCATCCCCGTTCCTGCCGCCAGCGGTTGGCAGCACATTCAGTTTCCCATTGCCGAGGCAAACTTGTCGCGAACCACCGGAGTCGCGACCTATGCCGCTGTCTTGGGCGGCGTTGCCACAATGCGGCTCCTCCACTCGACGAGTCTCAACGATCAGGGCGACGTGCTGACCGCTCTTCTCGGCGTCGACAACATCAAAGCCATCGGGCCGCCGATCCCCGGTGACTTCAATGGCGTCGGCGGCGTCGAAGCGGCCGACCTGGCGAAGTGGCGCGGCGACTACGGCGGAGCCGGCTCCGACGCCGACGGTGATCTCGATAGCGACGGCGACGACCTGCTGATCTGGCAGCGCAATCTCGGCCAGGGAACGATCGTCGCAGCGGC
>JANOIK010000114.1:0-2150 GCA_031407585.1 Planctomycetota bacterium
GCCAAGGGTTCGGGCGAAATTGCCGAGAACATCACCAGCGTCGCCAAGGCCGCCCAGAGCACGACCCAGGGCGCCGGCAACTCACAACAGGCCGCTGTCGAGCTGGCGCGAATGGCGGCGGACCTCCAGCAGCTCGTGAGCGGGTTCCATGGTGACCCGATGCGCACCGTCGCCAGCGACATCGAAGCTTTTGCGCCGGGGGCAAAAGATCGCGCGCCGCGGGCGTCGCTGACGTTAGGTGCATGAGTCGCCGAACCCGATCAAACCCATTTGAAACGCAAGTACAGTTCACTCCGAGGACGAAAATCATGCAAATGCTTCACAATCTCCCAGTGCGGTCGAAACTCCTGCTGCTGGCTGGGGCGTTTGCCATCGGTTTTGTCTCGTTCGGTTGGTTTGCCTATGCGACGCTCACAACGGCCAAGGTCGGCGGGCCGCACTATCAGCAAATCATGCAGAACAAGGATTTGCTCGCCGACGTTCTCCCGCCGCCCAACTACATCGTTGAAACGTATCTGCTCACGCATCTCATGCGCGAGGCGGGGCCGGAGGAGCTGGACCAGCTCATCGAGCACTACCAGACGCTGAAGCGGGATTATGCGACCCGACAGGATATTTGGAATAAGACGCTGGAGCCCGGCCGGCTTCGCGAGGAGATGATCGACAAGTCCCGCCCGCCCGCGGAAGCGTTCTTCGCGACGATCGACCGCGAGTTGATTCCAGCCGTTAAGCGGCAGGATCATGCCGCTGTGGAGCGGCTGTTGCTGACCACGTTGCCGCCGCTCTACACGGCGCATCGAGAGGCCGTGGACAAGGTGGTGACCATGACGACTGCGAATGCGGCCGAAACCGAACGATTCGTCGCCGACCTGATCGCTCGACGCACGTGGATGCTGCTTTCGATTGGCCTTGGGCTGCTGGGAGCCATCATGGGTTTCACATTTTGGTTCCGCCAATCCATTTGCCGGCAGGAGCAGCTAGATGCCGATAACACGGCGAAGGTCATGGCGATCGGCAAAGCGCAAGCCGCCATTGAGTTCAAACTGGATGGCACGATCCTGACCGCCAACGACAACTTTCTCGAGTTGACAGGCTACTCGCTCGACGAGATCAAGGGCCGGCATCACAGTTTATTCGTCGATGACGCCTACCGGCACACGGCCGAGTACAAAGAGTTCTGGGCCTCGCTCGAGCGCGGCGAATATCAGTCGGCCCAGTTCCAGCGGTTCGGAAAAGGGGGCAAAGAAATCTGGATTCAGGCCTGCTACAATCCCCTCCTCAATGCAAAAGGTCGGCCGTCCCGCGTCGTTAAGTACGCCACCGACATCTCAGCCCAAGTCAAACAGCGTGAGCAACTTCGCGAGGTCATTTCGTCGGTGGCCGATAACGCGGCGGCGCTGGGCGGCTCGGCGGAAGAGTTGAGCGCTATTAGCTCTGAGATGAGCGCCAACGCGGAGGAAACGTCGGCCCAAGCCACA
This sequence comes from Planctomycetota bacterium, assembly GCA_031407585.1. GTDB lineage: Bacteria > Planctomycetota > Planctomycetia > Pirellulales > Lacipirellulaceae > Lacipirellula. The sequence goes on from JANOIK010000114.1 coordinate 1,479, forward strand.
ATGGTCTCTGCCGCGGCCGAACAGGTGAGCAACAACGTGCAGACCGTCGCGGCCGGCGTCGAAGAGATGGGGGCCAGCATCCGCGAGATCGCCGGCAACGCCCACGAAGCCGCCAAGATCGTCCTCCAGGCGGTCGAGGTTGCCGCCGCGACCAACGCCACGATCGCCAAGCTCGGCGAGTCGAGCAGCGAGATCGGCAAGGTGATTAAAGCCATCACCTCGATTGCCGAGCAGACGAATCTGCTGGCCCTCAATGCCACGATCGAGGCGGCCCGGGCCGGTGACGCGGGCAAGGGCTTCGCCGTCGTGGCCAACGAGGTCAAGGAGTTGGCTAAGGAAACGGCCCGCGCGACCGAGGACATCAGTCAGAAGATCGGCGCCATTCAGAGCGATACCCACGGCGCCGTCGATGCGATTAAGCACATCAGCCAGATCATTAGCCAGATCAACGACATTGCCAGCACGATCGCCAGCGCCGTTGAGGAGCAAACCGCGACCACCAACGAAATCAGCCGCAATGTGGCCGAGGCGGCCAAGGGTTCGGGCGAAATTGCCGAGAACATCACCAGCGTCGCCAAGGCCGCCCAGAGCACGACCCAGGGCGCCGGCAACTCACAACAGGCCGCTGTCGAGCTGGCGCGAATGGCGGCGGACCTCCAGCAGCTCGTGAGC
>JANOIK010000121.1:0-8120 GCA_031407585.1 Planctomycetota bacterium
GCCCAGTCTCGGAAAGCGGGCCAGCGAGCCTTGTCGATGTACTACCTCGCCGACGAAATCTCCGGCGTCTATCGGGGCATGATGATCGCCGTTCCCGCCGAGCGCTGGCGTCAGGCGTTTGCGGAACTCACGCCTCAAGAGTTCGCCGACGCGATCCTGACCATCGCCAAAAAAGTCGACCTCGCTCAGTTCTTCGCCAACCCGCCGCCCCGCAAGACGCCGCCGCCCAAGCGCCAAAGCGGCCATCGCGGGAAACACGTCTCCACCTACAAAATCCTCCAAGAAAGATCATCGAATCGCTAGCTTGAAAAGCATCGGCGTAAGCCCCTGGAATAAGTCCGAAAAGGTATCGTCAGTAGCCCCAGCGGGGCGACATCGGTCGCTTGCACGATGTCGCCCCGCTGGGGCTTCGACATGTCAACGCCGTCGTTTTCCAGGGGCTCGCGCCCCTGTCTACACGACTTCGCTCCTCCGGAGCGATGAAGAACTGTTCGGCTTCCTCGCCACCCGACGCCCCGCCCTTCGCGGGGTTTTTTCATGCGCCGAGCGGAACGGCTATAGTGGAGGCATGAGATTGGAAAACGCACTGTTGCTAGCCGCTGGCGTCATCGCGATGGTTCTGTGGCATGCGTCGCTCGTCTCCGGCGATTCGGATACCCCGCTATACATCGGGTGGTTTGCGCTCTTGGCCTTTGCAATCTATTCGGTCGTTTCCGGTCAAAAAAAATCTTCCTAGCGCCGCAAAGACGGTACCGGGCCGGGCCCCCTTGCTGTGGACTCGCCCCGCCGTTGGTATACTCACAGGTCGTTCGCAGCCGGCGGGGGAATGCCGGCGGCGGCGTTTGGGGGTTCTCGTCCTCTTTGGGTTATCTCGATGAAAGTCGTGCCGCTCGGCGACAAGTTGGTGATCAAGCGTTTGGACTCGATGGCGAAGACGGCGGGCGGCATTGTGCTGCCGGACTCGGCCCGCGACAAGCCGCAGCAAGGCCGCGTGTTGAGCGTGGGCGACGGCAAGCTGCTGCCCGACGGCACGCGAGCCGCTCACGAAGTGAGCGAAGGCGACCGCGTGGTCTTCAGCAGCTACTCGGGCGCCGAGGTCGAGATCGACGACCAGGAACTGCTGATTCTGAGCGCCGACGACGTGCTGGCGATCGTGCGCTAACCGTAGGTCAGGCTTTCTAGCCTGACGCGCTGAAACAGAGCTTGCGCGCTTTCTCGTGGCGCTCGTCAGGCTGGAAAGCCTGACTTACGGCTGTCGCGCAAATGGCGCGTTGGCGCCGAAAAATGCGACGCCTCCGCGGGCCCGTTGCGTTGCCTCGCGCGCGGCTCAACAATGAGGACCTGTTCGCAGCTCATCCCGCTTTCGGAGATCAAATCATGCGTCGCGCACTGCTGATGCTCGCTGTCGGGTTGTCGCTGGCTGCTTCGTCCTCGCGGGTGCAGGCTCAAGAAGCTGACGTCGCGGCGCTCGCAGCCAAGGGCGTCGCCTACTACGCGACGGCGCAGGCCGACGACGGCTCGTTCAGCGCCGAGGCCGGCCCCGGCGTCACCGCGATCGCCGCCGCGGGACTGCTCGCCAGCGGCCAGGCGCCCACCGATCCGGTCGTGGCGAAGGCGCTGGCCTATGTCGAGAAGCACATCCACCCCGACGGCGGCGTGTATTCCGAGGGCTCGACGCACAAGAACTACGAAACGTGCATCGCCATGGCGGCGTTCCACGGGGCCAACAAAGGCGGACACTACGACGAGGTCCTGAAGAAAGCCGAAGCGTTTATCAAGAACGAGCAGTGGGACGACGGCGAGCACCTGACCGAGAAGGACCTCGCGTACGGCGGTTCGGGCTACGGCAGCCATAGCCGGCCGGACCTGTCGAACACGACGTTCCTGATCGACGCGCTGCACATGGTCGGCAATCCGGCAGAGGACCCAGCGATCCAACGCGCGCTCGTCTTCGTGTCGCGATGCCAGAACTTGGCCACCGAGCACAACACGACCGAGTTCGCTTCGAAGGTCGGCGACGGCGGCTTTTACTACACGATTGCGGCCGGCGGTTCGAGCATGGCGGGCTCAAGTGATGACGGCGGCCTGCGCAGCTACGGGTCGATGACCTACGCGGGGCTCAAGAGCATGATCTACGCTGGCGTCGACAAGGACGACCAGCGAGTGAAGGCGGCCCGCGAGTGGATAGGCAAGCACTACACGCTGGCCGAGAACCCCGGCATGGGCGCCTCGGGCTTGTACTACTACTACCACACGTTCGCCAAGGCACTTGCCGCGCTGGGCGAGGACGCCATCAAGGACGGCGCGGGTAAGGACCACCTATGGAAGCAGGAGCTGGTCGCGGCGCTCGCCGCCGCTCAGCAGGCGAACGGCAGTTGGGTCAACTCCGAGGCGCGATGGCTGGAGAGCGATCCCAATCTCGTGACGGGATACGTGCTGCTGGCGCTGTCGTACTGCAAGTAAAGCTTACGCGGCGCGGCGGCGCGGCTTGATCGCGGCGCGCGTCTTGGGGACGGCTTTCACAGTCACGACCGGGACGGCGACGCTCTTAAAAATCCCGCGATACGCGGCGAGAATGGCGACGCCCACGAGCGTGAGCGCCAGCGACGACGGTTCGTCCAGGCGCGTGGCCGGCGCGTGATAGCCGGGCGATTGCCCCACGAGCTGCCGCGTGCCTTCTCCGTGGGAAAAGATTTCCGTCGGCAACGCCGGCGGGGCCGACACGTACAGTGCGGTCAGGTCTTGCGTGGTCATCTCGCTCTCCTTGGCCCATCCGTGGCCGGTCGCGCACCGACGGCGATCGGCGGCGCGCAGTTGATTCCGCTGTGTCGATATATCGCCACGGCGTGGGGAACACCTAGACCAATTCTGAGCCGTTCGGAGTAACGGCGTGCCATGCCCACTGCTTGACGTGGGCATGTGGTGCTGCGAGCGCCGCTAGCATGGCCACTCCGGGCAGTGGCCATGGCACGCACTCCAAGTTTGCTAGCGAGTGTTCCACGGCGCCGGCCCTACCAAATGCCCTTCTCCGCGGCGGGGCCATTTGCTACTTACCCGCGCCGACATTTATGCGCGAGCGCCGTTCGCACGCGACGCCCCGCGCAAACTTCTCACCAGCACGATTGGGATTCAGGGTATGGATTACACGATCACGCCGGCCCCGCGTCGGTCGCTCGTTCGCCGGCTTGCCCCTTGGACTGCTTCGCTGGGACTGTTCGCCGGCGGCGGATACGGCGTCTACCGTTACGCGGCCCCCGCCACGGCGGATGCGGCGCCGGCCGTCACGACGGCGACGGCAGAGACGCCCAACGATCGGCTGCTGGCCGCCATCCCTGGCGGCGGCGCTTCGGCGACCGGCGGCTACACGACGCCGTTCGACGCACCCGCGGCTCGCTACTCGACCCCGACGCTCCCCGCGCTGCAGAACGACGACGAAGTGGAAAAGCCGCGTGACGCGACCGCCGTCGAAGCGCCGGCGAATCCGTTTGCGACCATTCCGACGGGCGGCTTCGGTCGCTACGGCGCGACGTCGACCGCGTACACGACGCCCGCTGCGGCAGCTGCTTCGGCTGAGACGACCCCCGCCGCGCGCGTCGATTCGAGCACAGACGTCGAAGCCGATGAAGACGACGCGGCCAGCGCGCCGGTGAACGAAACTCCCGCGGACGAGGCCGACGACGCGAGCGGCGCCGACGTTGCTCGCGGGCAAGAACCCTCGGGCGCCAACCCCTTGCGCTCGTCCGCACGCAGCCCTGGCGCCACGACCAACGATGAAGCCCAGGACGCGCGGACCGCGTTCAGCGGCGAAACGTCCGCGCAACCGCCGCTGGCGATGCCGAGCAGATTCGGCGTCGCTGCAAGCACCGACAACGCGAACAGCGTAACCGGCGCGATTGCCGGTGGCTCCGAGCTGTCGATCAACGGTATCCGCTACGGTGCATCGAGCGACGCGGCTCCGCCGACGGCGGCGCCGCCAACGGCGATCGAGTCCACGCCTGCCGCGCCCCTGACCACGGCTCCCACGACCCCCGGCAGCGCGACCGCGTCGCCCTACGGCGCCTCCGCGTATCTCGCCACGGCTCCCACGTCGACGCCCGCGAATCAGGCCTACCCCACATACGCCCAGCGCACCGCCGCGGACGAGTCGGCCATCACGCCGACCCCCGGCATCGCGACCGCTGACGGCACGGGCCGACCCGGCGAGAGCATCCTCGAAGGCCTGCAAACGCCGGCGCTCACGATTCAGAAGCTCGCGCCCCCTGAGATTCAGGTCGGCAAGAAAACCCACTTCGCCATCCGCGTGCAAAACAACAGCCAGCGCACCGCCCACAATGTCGTGGTTAGCGACGTCGTGCCCCTCGGCACGCAACTCATCGGCACGTCGCCCAAGGCGAACGTCTCCGGCGCCCAGGTCCACTGGGATCTCGGCACGCTCAGCGTCGGTGAAGAGCGGCTCGTGGAAATGGAACTGATGCCCACCGAAGAGGGCGAAGTCGGCAGCGTCGCCACCGTGACGTTCGCGTCGCAGGCCTCCGCCACGACGCGCTGCACGCGCCCGCAGTTGGCGCTGCGGCTGTCGTCCGAGCCGCGCGTGATGATCGGCGACAAGCAGCTCGTGCAGATCGAGCTTTCCAACCCCGGCACGGGCGACGCCACGAACGTTATGTTGCTGGAGAGCATTCCCGAGGGCGTGACCCACGAAGCCGGCCCGGCCCTGGAGTTCGAGATCGGCACGCTGCCGGCAGGCGAGACGCGCAAGATCGACTTGATGCTGCACGCCGAGGCCGCGGGCCTGGTCGATAACCTGATGACCGCTCGCGCCGACGCCAACCTGCAGGTGCAGGCCAACTGCCAGTTTGAAGTGATCGCCCCCGCGCTCAAGGTGTCGGTCGAAGGCCCGACCAAGCGCGTGCTGGAGCGGCCGGCCACGTACGCGGTGAGCGTCGACAATCCAGGCACGGCCTCGGCTCGCGAGGTGCAGCTCATCACGCAACTGCCGCGCGGGATGCAGTTCGTGAGCGCCAACAACATGGGCGAGTACGACGCCGCCACGCACAGCGTGCATTGGAGCCTCGCCGAGCTGCCCGCCAACCAGCGCGGCACGGTCGAGCTGACGGCACTGGCGGTCGAGCCAGGCGACCAGAAGCTGCAGTTCGCCACGCGAGCGCAGCAGGGCCTGGAAGATCGCATTGAAACGCACGTGCTGGTCGAGGGCATCGTGGCGCTGAGCTTCGACGTGCAGGACGTCGACGACGCGATCGCGGTGGGCGAGGAAACGAGCTACGAAGTGCGCGTCACGAACGAAGGCACCAAGACGGCGACCAACGTGCAAGTCGTCGCGGCAATTCCCCCGGGACTGCAAGCCAAGCCGAGCCAGGGCGACGCGCGGTACACCATCCAGGGCGACCGCGTGGTGTTCGCCCCGCTGCCGCAACTGGCGCCCAAGGCGGAAGCCACGCTCCGCTTCGGCGTGCAGAGCCTACGGGCCGGCGACCATCGCGTGTCGCTACAAGTGACGACCGACGAAGTGCGCGAGCCGATCGTCACGGTCGAGAGCACGCAGGTGTACTCGGACGAGTGAGGCGCCTAGCGCTTCGCAGCATCAAACGTAGCGGTCACGTCTAACGAGAAGCCATCGAGAAGCCGCGAGATCGCCTGATCGCCGGGCGCAAACTCGCCGACTGGCGTATAGGCGTCGCCTTCGAGCGCGAGCACGGTGATTCGCTTCTCCGTCGGATCAACGATCCAGTACTCGCGAATGCCGGCGGCGGCGTAATCGCGGCGCTTTTCAACGAGATCGCGCTTGCGACTGCCGGCGTCATCGCTGACGATTTCGAGGACGAGATCCGCTCCCGTCCAATAGCGATTGTCGACGCCGGCCTGATGGCCCTTTTGCAGGAACACGATGTCGGGCTCGCGAAACTTTCTCGCATCCAATTTCACTCTCAGTCCGGCAGTCAGAATTTCGCCGAGCTGGTTTCGGTCGACGAACTGATTAAAGAGAAGAATGAGGTGGAGCAGAATTCGTTGATGGGAGATCGTCGGCATTTCCAGAACCTCGATGCGGCCATCGGTGTACTCAATTAAGCGATTGGTCGAGTCCGTCAAGTCGAGGTACTCTTCAACCGACCAAGCCCCTTGCGCGGGGAAAAGCGTAGCAATTTCCCAAGCTGGTTCGGCGCCAGCAAAAGTGCTCAGATTGGTGGGCAACGACGCCATGGGCATACTCTGCGAGTTAGTTCGCGATCCTTATTCCCAATCTCATTATAACAGATTGGCTCAGTTGCTACCCAGAGATGGGGTCGGCCGATTTGCCAGCAGTTCCTTGAGATGCAACCCCACGCAATCCGCCAGAACCGGCGGGTTGTAGCCGCCTTCGAGAACGCTCACCACGCGACCGGCGCAGTGCGTGCTCGCGATCGCGAGCACCATCCGCGTCAGCTCACCAAAGTCTTCGGTCTCCAGGCCGAGCGAGCCGATCGGGTCGGCCGCGTGGGCGTCGAAGCCGGCGCTCACCAGGACGAGTTGCGGTTTGACCCGGTCCGCGAACTTCGCCAGCTCGCCCGCAAAGTGGGCCAGGTACTCGCTCCGCGAGGTGCCGAACGCCGTCGGCAGGTTCAGCGTGGCGCCGAGGCCGTCGCCGGCGCCCGTTTCACCTGCCGCGCCCGTGCCCGGGTAAAACGGCCAGCGGTGCGCGGAGAAGAACCCCACGCGGCCGTCGTCGTAGAACATGTCCTGCGTGCCGTTGCCGTGATGCACGTCCCAGTCGACGACCAGCACGCGGTCGAGCTGAAACTCGTCGAGGGCGACGCGGGCCGCGACGGCCACGTTGCCGAACAGGCAGAAGCCCATGGCGCGGCGGCGCAGCGCGTGGTGCCCCGGGGGTCGCACGAGGCAGAGTGCGGTCGAGTCCTCGCCGCGCAGGACGCGCGCCGTCGCATCGCACGCGGCGCCGGCGGCGAATCGCGCCACGTCGAACGACTCTGGTGAAACGACCGTGTCGGAATCGATCCGCCCGCCGCGGCGCGCAGCCAGCGCGGCGATGCGCTCGATGTGCGCCGCCTCATGAACGGCAAGCAACTGCGCGTCGGTGGCCGCGTCCCACGTCGGCCTGACGCACCGCTCCGCGAGGCGCGTGGCGGCGAGCATTTCCGCAACGTGCTGCAGCCGTTCGGGCGATTCGGGATGGGCGCCCGTGTCGTGGTCGAGAAATCGCGGATGGGCGTACAGGAGCGTCAAAATCGGCCTCTTCGACAGGGCGTAAACGGCATGGCCGCCCCGTCAGCTTGACATTTGGAAGCGGCGGTGAGTAGGGTGCATTGTGGAGAGGCTTTGCGCGCCGGACACTTTTCACGCCCCCCTGTGCGGCGTGGCGCCAAGCGATTTGCTCATCCGCCCCGGCCAGGACTATCGGAACACGAGGAGAAGGACCATGGGCCCCTTGAAGCAGGCTTCCTATTCGTCGCGATGCGCGCCCCTGGCGGCGCTCGCGTTCGCGGCCGTCGTCGCCCTCGGCGCCACGCGTAGTCAGGCGCAGGACTACAAGGAGCTCCCGGTCGACCCCGCAGCGGCGGCGATGCGCGCGAAGGCCGGCGCCGCCGTGCGCCAGCCGACGGCGCCCACGGCCGAGCAGTTGAAGGATGTGGAGAAGTTCTTCAACGGCTACTACTTTCCCACGATGACGAGCACCGACGCGACGAATCTCGGCGCGCTCGCCAAGTTGCGGAAGGACCTGTTCGTCCAGTACATCAACGCCGCCAAGACGCCCGAGGCGCGCACGCACTTGCTCAATCTGGCGATGAGCAACAGCGGCAAAATCCTGTTGGGGGCCTTCCATCCAGCCTCGCGGTACAACGCGGCGCTCATCATCGGCCAGCTCGACCAAACGCCCGCGACGGCCGGCGGTCCGCCCACGCCGCTGCCCAAGGGTACCAACGCACTGACGATGCTGCTCGAGAAGGACGAGATCCAGAACGTGGCGGTGCCGTCGTCGATCAAGCTCGCCGCGCTGATCGGGCTCGAGCGTCAAACGCGGATGACTATCGATCCCCAGTTCAGCGAGCGCATCGCCACTGCTGTCTTGGCCATTGCCAACCGCAAGGAACCGCCCGCGGACATCA
>JANOIK010000137.1:0-5028 GCA_031407585.1 Planctomycetota bacterium
AGCGCCGAACACGCGGTTGCGCTGCCGGAAGAACCGCACAAGCTCGCGCTGTGCCAGCGCGATCACGGCGCCCCACGCGGGAGCGGGATTGACGTCGACGGTTGGAGTAGCGGTTGAGGTCATTTCGGAATTGGCCGCGGATGAACGCGGATTTCTTGGATTCTCGCGGATTGGAAAAATCCAAATGCCTTTCCGATCCGCGTACATCCGCTTAATTCGCGTTCATCCGCGGCCCATTCTTCTCTTTCTTGCCGGAGCGGCATCTTCTGGCAACGCACCAAAAAACCGATGCCCCGTGCGGGCGATGAACACGTCTTCGAGCGTTGGCTTGCCGAGGGTGATCGACTGGATTTCCGACGGAAACGCAGCGACCAGCTTCGCGATCCACTGATGGCCGTCCGGTAGTTCGAGCCGCACGGCGCCGTCGAGCACCCGCGCGGCAACGCCCACGCGGCGGGCGATCTCATCCGCCAGCTGTTCGGGCCGCTCCGCTTGGATCGTGATCGCATCGCCGCCGACTTCGCCCCGCAATGCTAGCGGCTCGCCGAGCGCCGCGAGCCGACCCTGGTGCATGATCGCCAAGCGATCCGCGCGGTCGGCCTCGTCGAGCAGGTGGGTCGTGAGCACGACCGTGACGCCGTCTCGCTCGCGGAGCAGTGTGAGATACCGCCACAGGTCGATCCGCGCCCCGGGGTCGAGGCCCGTGCTGGGCTCGTCGAGCAGCAGCAGCCGCGGGCGGTGGAGCATGCACTTGGCGAGCTCGGCGCGGCGACGCATGCCGCCCGAGAGCGTTTCGACGCGGTCGCGCGCGCGGTCGGCGAGGCCCACCGCGCCGAGCAACTCCGCCGAGCGCGACTTCAGCTCCGCCGACCCAAGCCCATAGAGCCGGCCCTGGTAGTACATGTTCTCGGCGACGGTGAGCTTCTTGTCCAAACTCGGCGCCTGAAACACGACGCCGATCTGGCGGCGCACCGAGGCGACGTTTCCCGTGAGGTCGCTGCCCAACACGGCAATGGCGCCGGCCTGCAGCGGGATGAGCGTCGAGAGCAGACGGAACAGCGTGGACTTGCCGCTGCCGTTGGGACCGAGGAACGCGAAGATCTCGCCGACGTTGACCGACAGGCTCAGGTCGTCGACCGCCGTGCGGGCGCCGTAGCGGTGCGAGACATTTTCAACTGAGATGGCGAGCGCGGCGGGCATGCGAGCAGGGCGAGGCTGTCGGCGTGAAGCCGGGGGAACGACAGCCTGGAAATCCTCTCGCGGCCGGCGTCGAGGGGTCGAGGACTTACGAGCCGGCGTGCGGCTCGTCGTGAGCCGGCCGTTCGCGCGAGCCTTCCGACATGGGGCCGTGCTTTTCGGCCTCAGGCAAGTCGGCGGAATAGGTGAGCCGCTGGCGGGACGGTCCCGAGTGCCAGGTATCCATGAAGCGAAGCGCGACATCCGGAATGAGCGCGAGTACCAGAAGCAGCGACATCAGGCTTGCCGGCACGGTGAGCACCCACTTCCAGTTCGCTTCCCACTTCAAGTGCATGAAGAACAGGATCACGAGCATGGCCTTGGTGCACGACACGGCCATCATCCACAGCCGCTTGATGGCGATGCTCTCGCCAAACGGCCAAAACGGCGTGTACGTCCAGTACGAACACGCGGTGAGAAACACCAGCGCGATCGCGACCATCACATAGATGCGCACGCCGCCGTGAGAGCTGTGACCGCCATGGCCGGGGTCCGAGCCGTGCTGGCCGCGTTCGTAGGATTGATCGGCGTGTGAACTCATAGCGGAAACCGCGTGGGATCGATTTTTTAGAACAGGTACAAGAGCGGAAACAGGAAAATCCACACCAGATCGACGAAGTGCCAGTACAGGCCAATGTTCTCGATGAGGCCCGCCTTATTCTTGCCGAGCGTGAGCCGCAGGAGATAGACGAAGCAAATCAGCCCCACGATCACGTGCACCGCGTGAAAGCCGGTGACGAGGAAGTAGGTGCTCGCCCACATGTTCCCGCCGGGGATCATGATCGGCAGATTCAGCCACGGGTGCGTGTCATTGTACCCTTCGAGATGCCCCGGTTCCTCCGTGGTCGGCGTCTCTGCGTTTAGGGCCGACGGCAGTGAGTCGGCCGCCCCGCCGCCTTCGGCCGGCGCCTGGAATGCGACAAGCGTTACTCGATTCGCGGCGCCCGCACTTGCGGCCGCATCCTGTGGCGCCGTATCCGCCTCCGCGGACTCTTCCGCAGCAATTCCTTCGTCGTGGTGAGCACTTGCCCGCGGATAGATCTTGTCCGCCAACTCGCCAACCTTGATGCGGCCGGCTAGCGAATTTGGCTGGTCGGTGAAAGCTTTCTCGGCAGCGGTCAACTCGACGCGAATATCGTCGTATACCCCGCGATTACGGCCGATCAGCTCGATCTGGTCCTTGATCTGTGCGATCCGCTCATCGATCCCCGAATCGGCTTGGCGTTCCTCCGTCGACTTGCGCTCAAGATTCGCCCGTTCTTCACCGAGGGTCGATTTCTCCTTTGCCCAATCGGCGATCTGCGGCGCGAGCTCATCGAGCCGCACGCGTACGGCCTGTGCATAGTACACATCGGGCTTCTCGTAAATCCGGCTATGCGGCAGGCCAGGGTAGATGCCGTGCGAGAACTTCGCGTTGTATTCGAATGCCTTCACGCCGAGGAACACCGTGCCGAGGATCAGCGTGAGCAGAATCCATCCCTTGGCCCCGCGCGCGTCGTCCTGCTTCGCCGCCTCGAGCCCGAGCACCACGGTGATGCTGGACGCGATGAGCACCGCCGTGTTGATGGCCCCCAGGTACTCGACCAGATGGACATCGTGCGTCGCGGGCCAGGCCGCGGCGCCGAATCGGAGCACGATGTACGCCCCGATCAGCCCCGCGAAGAACATGATCTCCGTCGACAGAAACAGCCATAGGCACGTCTTGCCGTTGGGAATCGGCAGCGCCGGCTGATACTGCAGGCCCGTGTGCAGATCGTGGCCCAAGGGACCAGGTCCTTGCAGGGGGGCGTCGTGGCCGTGAGTGGCATGCGGGTCGGACATGGAAAGCAACCAGTTCGGGGACTGCGGTCGTTTAGACCGACACGATCATTGTGATGGTAAGCCACGCCGGAAGGTAGAGCAGCGTCGAGCGAAGCAACTGCCGGGCCGACCGGTCGTCCCGATGGAGCGCAAACTGAACGGCGAACCCGACCTGAACGGCGCCCAGCATCACCGACCAAAGGCCGTAGACCAGCGGGCTTCCGCTCGCCGGGTCCAGCGCGGGAATCAGGCTGACGGGAATGAGCGCCGCAGCGCCGAGAATCGCCTGGACTCCGCATCGCAGGCCCGAAGGATCCACGACTGACAGCATCTGGTGCCCGCCTGCCGCGTAGTCGCCGCGGTAGATCCACGCGATGGCCATGAAGTGCGGAAACTGCCACAGGAACAGCACGGCCGCGAGTGCCCAGGCCGTAAGGTCCAGCGGCGTGCCCGTGGCGGTCCATCCCATGAGCAGCGGAATCGCGCCCGCGACGGCGCCAACCACCGTGTTCAGCGGCGAGACCCGCTTGAGCGGCGTGTAGACGACGACGTAGATGAACCAACTCGCGAAGCCCAGCGCCGCGGTCGGCAGGTTTACTTTCCATACCAGCCACGCCAGGCCGACCACGACCGACGCGATGGAGAGGCCGACCGCTTCGAGCGACGAGACGCGGCCGGCGGCACAAGGCCGATCGGCAGTGCGTCGCATGCGGGCGTCGATCCGCCGCTCCAGCCACTGGTTCGCAATGCTCGCACTACTCGCGACGAGCGCGGTGCCGGCGAGCGCGTGCAACACGGTCGCCACATCGAGCAAGTGCGGCGATGCAAGGTGCGCGACGGCCGCGGCGACGAACAGCTCCAGAATGACGATGCGCGGCTTGGTGAGTTCCAGGTAGTCGCTCAGCCGCGCTGCCGCGGAAGCGAGCGAACCGCCGACGCTCCGCTCGAGCGGGCGGACATCGGCGAGGCCTTGCGAGGAGGTCAATCGACTCATGCGAGGGCCCCCCGAGTCAGATGAAGGGAAGCCCGATCAGCGGCGGTGGGCGCCTGCGAGGGAGAGGGGGAGGTCGTTTGCAGTTGATCGCGACGCCCGGCCATCGTCGCAACGCATGCCGCGATAGCGACAATCAGCGCCCCCACGGCGCCATGCCCCGCGAGGATGGCCGCGCTCGCGATATCCGACGCACGATTGAAGTGCCCCGTTTCGCCCGTGAGGCCCGTGGCCCACGCCGGCATTCCGTATTTCACCAGCCAGCTTCCGACTCCAAGAACCAGTTGTGCGACGATGAGGCCGGCGAGAGTGACGGCCCCACCGCGCGACGATCGCATTCGCAACGAACGCCCTGCGAGCCACAACACGTGGAACGTCACCGCGATCGCCATCAGCACGTGGAAGTAGACGGCCGCTTTGAAGACCGTGGCCGCCCCCTCGCCCGTCATGAACGGGCTATGCCGCACGATCGTGCCCAGCACGAGCTGCATGTAAGCGAGCCCGGCCGTGAGCGTCGCGAGGCGGAACAACTTGCCGTGGCTCGGCGCGCCCGCGGCGGCAGGCGCCGCCCAGCTGCGCGACGTGACGACGACCATCGCCGCCGTCGCCGTGAAAAACAGCGGACCGACGCAACCGTGGAGCAGTGCCACGAGGCGTGCGTCGAGCACGACGCGCAACCCGCCCAGCAGTCCTTGCAGCAAGACGCCGCCGAGTAGCAGCAGACTGAAATTTCGGACCCAGCGGCGCGGCTCGCACCGCCAGCAGACGACGACCAAACCAATCGTGAGCACGCCGACCGCCATCGCGATCAGCCGATGCCCGTGCTCGATGAACTTGTCCCCGGCAGCGCTGAACCACGGATACAGCGGCATCGGCACGCCGTCGGACGTCAGCCAGTCGCGAAACGCCATGCCCGAGCCGGTCGCCGCCACGAAGCCGCCCCACCAAACCAGCGGGAACGTCGCGCACGCCAACAGCCAAGCCCAACGATGGGGCCAGCG
>JANOIK010000146.1:0-1774 GCA_031407585.1 Planctomycetota bacterium
CACGTGCTGAACTTGTACCCGCTTCATCCCCCACCCCAGCCCTCCCCGCCGAGGGGAGGGTGCCGGAAGTTCGGAAGGGGACGGGGGCCTAGATGATCCCATGCAACGGCCCGCCAACGGCGCCCAGCGCGTCGACGCGGCGCGTGATTTCCGGGTCCTCCTCCAGCAGCGGCGCGTGGTGCGGCTTGATGCGGGCGTCGATCACCAGGGCGCCGCGGCAGCCCCAGTGCTTTTCGCTGGTGAACTCGTCGATGCCGTAGATGTCGTCCGCCGGGTTCGCTCGCGTGAACGTCGCCCACAGGAAATTGCCGAGCGACTCCGCGACGAAATGACTGTCGTCGACGACCACGATCCAGCGGAAGCGATTGAGCGGGTGATCGGCGTCGATGCCCTCGCAAAAGCGCCGCATGGCGCCGGCAACTTGCTCGCGGCATTCAACCCGCGCTTGTACAGAGGCGTCATAGTCGAACGACGGCCGCGGGCACGCGGGGCCTTCGACGGCCAGCACGCCGGGGAGCACGACGCGCGGGTTGCGGAAGCCGTCCGGCAGCCGCAGGTCCGATGGCACTGCGATCGCCAGCTCGAACCGCTTCGGCCCTGCGGCGGCGATCACCACCTTCGACCCCGCGTTGAACCCCGCCCCCGAGTAGTCGAGCGTGTCGATCGTCGTGTGCGTCTGGAAGTGCAGATCGCGGCGCCAGTCGGCCCGCTCCAGCACATGCCGCAGGAACGCGGCGACGTCGTGCACGTCGAGCCGCGGGTCGTCGTGCTGCGCGACGATGAGCAGGAACTTAGCGAGCGAGAGTTGGCCTTGGCCGAGAATCGCACTCGCCTGCGTGAGCAACTCCTGCGGCGCCGGCGCGTCGAGAAACGGCGCGTAACGCTCGCTGCCGATCGCGAGCAGCAGCGGATGCACGCCGGCGGCGTCGACCGCGTGAACCGCGTGCACTCCGGGCAGCGCGACGGGAATCATCGGTCCGGTCAGCTCGTGGATGAGCCGCCCGAACATCGTGTCTTCTTGAGGCGGCCGGCCCACGACCGTGAACGGCCAGACCGCGTCGCGCCGGCAGAGCACCTCCTCGATCTTCAGCACAGGAAACGGATGCGCGAGGCTGTAGTAACCCAGGTGATCGCCGAACGGCCCCTCGGGCAGCAGGCGGTTGGGCTCGACCGTGCCGACGATGCAAAAGTCGGCGTCGGCATGCACCGGCAAGCCCCCGTCGCGACGAATCATCCGCACGCGCCGCCGGCCCAGCGCGCCGGCGAACCCCAACTCGCTCATCCCCTCGGGCAGCGGCATCACCGCCGCGACCGCCATCGCCGGCGGCCCCCCGACAAACACGTTCACGCGAAACGGCTCGCCCGCGCGAATCGCCGCGGCGTGGTGCACGCCGATCGAGCGGTGGATCTGGTAGTGCAGCCCCGCCTCGCGATCGGGCGAGTACTGGTTGCCGCCGAACTGCACGCGATACATGCCGAGGTTCGACCGCCGCAGCCCCGGCTCGCGCACGTCCTCGGTGTAAACCACCGGCAGCGTGACGAACGGCCCGCCGTCGCGCGGCCAACTCATTAACTGTGGCAACTCACCGAGCGTCGTCCGCTCGTCCAAAATCGGACCGTTGCCGACAAATTTCGGCAGCGCCGATATCGCATCGAACGGCGCCCGCCAATATTTCCACGGCCGAGCCATTGCCGCTTGCGGCTTAGCGCGCAACCCCACCAACCGCTCCACCCCCGCGAGCGCATCGCGAAACATCAGCCGCGTGCGCTCCAT
>JANOIK010000154.1:0-2735 GCA_031407585.1 Planctomycetota bacterium
GCCTTACGCGCCGCGGTCACGCGGCGTTGTTCCGGTTAAACTGATTCTTCAGGCAAATTCTTCCGTTCGTCGCACCCCGTAGAAGTAAGCCGGCCGCTCACCTGAGTTCGTCGAAACGCCATTGCCAGCGCGCAGGCCAGCAGCACCATCGCTCCTGGCTCGGGCACGATCGCCGTCGCGGCGACGGTCGCGCCGCCGCCGAGCCCGCGCTGCCAGATGAGGAAATCGTCGCCGTCGACGTCGCCGTCCGCGTCCCCATCGGCGTTCCAGCGTGTTCTGCCGATGTTGCCGAAGCTCCCTCGCCAGTGCAGGTAGTCGCCGCCGTCCACCACGCCGTTGAGATCGAAGTCTCCCGCCGCTTGGGTCCCTACGCTGGCGACGACGCTGTCGATCGAAAACTCCAACGCCTGCCGAACCAGCCCCGTGCCGAACGCCAGCTCTCCCACCGACGCCTCATACGCCGTCGGCGGCGGGCCCTGGGCGACGGAATCGATAATGTCGTCGCCATACAGGGCAGCCACGAGCGTCAGGTTCCCGAATATCACAGGGTCGACGCCCGACTGGTTCAAGTTGGCATAGTAATGAAACTGCTCCTGCGGCGAGTTCGGCGAATCGTTTTCGAGGGTGATCACGCTGGGGCCGAGCGGAAACGTCAGGCCGTCGACCGCGATCGACCCCACCGCGTCGACCGCGTACCGCCCCAGGTGCGGGACGAGGAAGTCGTTCTCCGCATCGAGCAGATACGCCATTTTCAGCACCACGGCCTGCCCCGGGGCGAAGCGGGCGGCGAACGCGGGGTCGAGCACCAGGGGCGGAGGTGGGATCACTTCGATGAGCGGATGATGCCTGGGCACGAGTGCGGTGATGGCGCCGCGGTACTCGACATGCGCGACGCCCGCGGCGCGGACGGCCGGCGCGGAGCACGCCCAAACCGCGAGGAGCGTCGCGGCGGCGAGCCCTGCCCCTCGGGCGCGCTTGCCGGACGCGGCGTCGAATTGGTAGGAGTTTTTCATCGATTCACCTCGAAACCGACAGGTCTCTAGATATTAGCCGCATAGCTCGTAAGGCCGAAAACCAGTGGGGTTGTCACGTTTGTGGGCAGTGGGCCGCCGTTGTTTGTTGCCTGGATCTGAATGCGAAATCTTGAGGTCGCGCGTCGTAGGGTTCGCGACGTCGGGAATCCCTCCCCTAGCCCCGCTCGGCTGAGCTCGCCGCAGGCCTCCCTCCGAGGGAGGGGGATAGATTTTGGCACGGTTGTTTTGGCGCTTGTTACATAATGTCACGCCTAGAATGGGGTTTTCTGCGGGGATTGTTGATGTTCGGCGGGGCGAGTGGCACGCTGCGCTCCAAAATCTTCGCTTTGCGTTCTCAATTCCATTGTTTTGTCACGGGGCGACTCGGTCGCGCTCCGGAAAACGCGGGGCGGAGTCATTAGGGGGCGTTCCAAAATTGGCTGAGTTTTGGACGCGGCGCGGTTGGAAGGGCGTCAAAGTTCCGTAAAAACGCATCGTAGCAGAGAGCGCGGAATCGGCGTCGGAGACGCCTCCCACAACATGTTCAGGTCGGGTTTTCAAAGAACTGGGTATAAGTGTACACGCTTCTAGGCCGCGTGTCAAGGGGCTTGGATTCAAGCCGCCCCAAATACGCTGTCCGGATCGACCACACCCTGTCGCGAATCCGTGGGTGCAGTTGGCGCCTTGGCAAGCTCGCTGAGCGGCAAGGGCGCGCCTCGCGGCCATCCGCGACGGCCACCCCTTCGCAATTCTTCGCGTAACCCCACGAGCCGTGCGGGATTCCGGGCGATTACGCATTTGTCAGCGATCCTGGCATAGCGATTGCATTACTGTTTTGCAGGAACAAATTCGCGGAAGATGTCCGCAATTCAGACAAGGGGAGTACGAGATGAAATTCTCACACAGCAATCGCAGTCTCGGAGCGTTGTCGATCGCGGTCGTCATGGCGCTCGGCGTGCCCAATCTGGCACTCGGCCAGCGCGGCGGTGGCGGCGGACCTGGTGGCGGCGGAGGGGGCGGTGGCGGCCGTGGCGGCGGTGGTGGAAGTGAACAAGGTGGCGGGGGTGGCGGCGGCCCTCGTGGAGGCGGCGGCGGTGGCGGCGGAGGTGAATTCCACGGCGGTGGGAACGGTGGCGGGGGCGGCGTCGGCGGCCCGCGAGTCGTCATCGGTCGCGGCGCGGCTTACCAAGGTGGAAATGGCAACGGTGGCGGCGGACGCCCCGGTCAAGGTGATGGCGACGGCCGACCCGGCGGCGGCGGTTCCTACAACGGCCCGCGCGGCGGCCAATATGGCGGCCAACAGGGCGGTTCGTATACCGGTCCGCGTGGCGGACAGTACGGCAACGGTTCCTACAATGGCCCGCGCGGCGGACAATACGGCGGCGGCTCTTACAACGGACCTCGCGGCGGCCAGAACTACGGTTCGCAGAATTGGTACGGCGGCCGCTCTCCCTACGGCAACCGCTACTCCTCCGGCTATCGCGGCTTCTACGGCCCCGGCATCCGCCTGAGCTTCGGCCTCGGCTCCGCGTTCGGCCCGTACGGGTACAGCTCGTTCCCGTGGTACAACGGCGTTGGCTACTACGGCGGCGGCCTGGGATACGGCGCTGCGTATCGCGGCTACGGCTACAACAACTACGGCACGGGCTACCGTGGAACTAGCGGCTACACCAACGGCGGCCAGTACAGCGGCGGGACGACCATCGTCCAGGCGCAGCCGGC
>JANOIK010000166.1:0-2652 GCA_031407585.1 Planctomycetota bacterium
GTCGCCGTCGCCGTCCGCGTCGCCGTCGCTCTTCATGGCGCCGGTGGCTGTACCGTATCCAGTCCGCCAAAGCGCCAAATCATCGGCGTCCACGTCGCCGTCGCCGTTGAAGTCCGCGGAGAAGCCAGGAACCACTGCCAAGACGACGGCGCTGGGGGTGTAGTCCAGGTCCCACAGGAGGCCGGAGGCAAGGTCCGGCAACGTCGGCGCGCCAAACGTGCCGGTGACGCCTTGGGCCGCAATGAGCACCTGGAACGTGTCGCCAGCCGACGGAGCGTAGCCGGGAGCCAGCGTGACCGACAGGAATCCGTCCAGCGCCGCTTCGCCCGCGGCTTCGAATGCCGACTGCGCCGACTCGCTCTCCGACCCCAACTGCATGGCGAGCGCTCCCGTTGGCGTGAACGTCAAATCTTCCAGCGCGAACACGCTGGCGCCGGGGAACAGGAAGAACTGCCCGCTGTTGGTCACCGTGTCATGGAACACGGCCGTCGCCTCGCCGCCGACGACGATTTGGGCGCCGGCGTTGTTGTCGACCGCGCCATAGACGTCGACGATTCCCTCGGTGATCGCGATCTGGGCGTCGGCGTTGTTGTCGATCCCCGCGCCGCCGGCGCGAAGCTTCGAGTTGCGGATGTCGATGTCGGAGTGGTTCACCAGCGGGCCAAGCGTTTCCAATTCGCTGGCGTCGAGGTCGATCAGGCCTGAATTGGTGAGGTTGTTCGCCAGGACCATCGACGAGCCGGGGCTGAGGCGAATCTTACCTGTCGCCGTATTGGTGACATTGCCCGTGACGCGGCCCGAGCCCTGGATGAGCCCGTTGTTCGTCAGACCGAGGCTCCCCGCTTCCAGTCGTCCCGTCGCCATGAGCAGGCGCCCCGCCGCGGCGATTCGCACGACGCCGGTCGCGCTCACGAGGCCTCCGGAAGTGATCGCCAACTGAGCCTCGCCGGGGTCGGACACGTCGAGCGTGCCGGTGATTCTCCACGACGAACCCACGCCATCGACGAGCACCTCGCCGCGCGAGCCGCTGTTGTCCGAGATGACGACGCTGGTCGAGGTGAGGCGGGCGCCGTTGCGCACATCGAGTGTGCCGAAGCCTAAATCGCCGACGGTGACCGTCGTCGCAACCGCCATGAGCGAGCCGGCGCCGCTGACGATCGCGTGGGATTCGCTGCCCGCCAGGGCGCTCAAACGCAGGTTGCCCGTCATCGTGAACTGGCCGCCGTCGGTGACGTTCAGCGTGCCATGCCCGCTCGAACCGAGCATGACGCTGCCGATGACATTCCACGACGACGATGAGCCGCTGACCACCGCGACGCCGACGCCGGTCGCCACGTTGCCAATGACGACGCCGCCCGATTCGGCGCGGCCGCCGGTGATGATCTGCACCTCGCCGCGACCGGCTTCGCCGATGGTCATCTGCCCGCCCTGGTCCCAGGTCGAGTTGTTCCCCGAGACGGTAACGCGACCGTCGCCCGTGGCGGCCAGGCCGACGATCGTCGTGTCCGCCAGCAGGCGCGCGCCATTGATGATCTGCACGAAGCCGTCACCCGCATTGCCCACGGTCACGTCATCGCCCACGTCAGCGACGGTGCCCAGGTTTTCCAAGAATAGTGAGCCTGCAGAGTCCACCAGGGTGCCGAGCAGCAGGTCGTCGCCCAAAACGATGCGAGACTGGAAAGTCGCAAGAATGCTCCCCGTACCGGCGCTGCCGATGACAAGATCGGAGGTGGCACTTGTCGTGAGGTTAGAGCCGAAGCCGGTCATTTCAACGCTGCCGATCGCGGCAGCGCTGTTACCGACGAAGATGCTTCCGCTGGTGACGATGACGGGAGTGCCGAGCGCAAGCTTCATCTCACCGTAGCCGGTGTCGCCCACAAAGAGCGGACCGGCGACGTTGCCGCCGCCGCCACCCGGCGCCGGCGCTACGTTTCCGACGACGGTTACCGCTGCGCGGCTGACCATCGGCATCAGCAGGGCCGGAGCCGTTCCCGCAACCATTCCCAGGGCGCACCACGCGCGGCCACGGCAAGTAAAACGACGCAACAAGGACATTCTCACGGCGGCCACCCTCTGCAGTGTTCCAGGAACGATGTGTACGGTCGCGCACGGCGGACCAAAGGCGCCGCGCGCTTCCTCCATCGTTCTCACTACGTTCGGGGAATGTCAAGAAAAATGACGCCGCGCAACCCCGCGAAACCGCTTGAAATGGGCGTGACAAGGTCCGATTATTCCGGCCCTACCGCCCAAAACGCGCACCGCCAGCGCAGTGCGAGAATGACCGTGATTGCGGGCTAGTGCGTCGCGATCTCCGCGGAGGCCTGCTCGGCCCGGCTGAGTTGCAAGTCGTCGTTGGACTTGGCGCACTGCCGCGCGAGCGTCGCCAGCCGGTCTCGCCGCGGGGCGGAAACTTCCGTCAGCTCGGCAGACAGTTCGACGATGGTTTCGGGGCGCCTCTCGGCCGTGTACGACAGGTTCGAGATGAACGCCAGCGTGTCCGCGAAGTTTCGATCCGCCGTTTTGCCGACGAACGGATGCGCCACCTGCGCCAGAATTTCAACGCTCGCGCGTTCGATCTTTACGAACGAATCGAGCCGGGCCGCCACGTACGTCCGGCCGTTCGTTTCGACCACTGAGCCGCTGGTCAGCACG
>JANOIK010000185.1:0-5165 GCA_031407585.1 Planctomycetota bacterium
CACTTCGCGCGCGAGCGCAAAAACGGCCGCGACCAGCGCAATCGCTAGCGCCGCCAGCAAAAAACTCATGCCAATCGGCCTCCAGGGGGGTTGTGGGGCGGCGCGACGGCCCGTTCGATTCGCAAGGCGCGGCGCCGGGCAAGAAAAAACGCCTGATGATGTGATCCAAGGCGCTCGCCGACGCCTAAGACCTCCTGCAAGCATTCTTGACGCGTTTGGAGCGCCGATTTAGCGGAGGGAGGGCCCCGGCGCACCGACGCGACGCAGCATCGCGAACTCTCACGCGGGGACTTCGGCGAGAAACGGTCGTTGTGACCGCTGGCCCTGAGAGAAGGTCGCTAGCTTGGAGCAGTGCCAAAATGGGTGGGTTGCTGACCAGTGTCAGGCGTTGATGACTTCTTGACGTTTTCGGACGCTCATCCTGCGAATGGCGGCTGCCGCCACGGCGACGAGCAACAATGTCGCCGGCTCGGGAACCGGAGCGTTGGCCGACGCGGCCTGCCCCGGCGAGCCCAATCGTCGCTGCCAAACGAGAAAGTCGTCGCCGTCAACGTCGTGGTCGCCGTCGGCGTCGCCTTGAATGTGCGTGGCGCCGGTCGCCAGGCCGAAGCCGAGTCGCCAGGACGCCAGATCGAATCTATCGACCATGCCATTCACATTGAAATCGCCGTCGAAGGTCGGCGCAGCAGCCAGGCTCACCGATCCGCTTTGCTGCGAGGAGTTGTTGGGCGAATTGACGCCTGCCACGAGGTTGGTCGAGCTGCCGATCAACAACTGGTCCGTGAGCGAGTTGATGCCGTCCTTGGGCAGCGTTGCGCCGGTAAAGGTGAATGAATCGACGCCGGCAAAATTAAACGAGAGGTTTGTGGCGTTGGGATTGAAAAAATGCTCGGGCAGTGAATAGTCCGGCGTGATCCCGCCGATCAGTGAGCCGAATCCGGCCGTGGCCAGGATCATGTGTCGATTGGCGGTGCTGTTTCCCAGGTCCGTCGGGATGCTGAACACCTGCGGCACGCCATCTGATGTGGCCGTCAACGCGTGTCCCGGGCTGAGATTGTTCTGCCCCGAAAAGGTGGTAAACAGTTCGATGAATTGCGCGGTGCCATCCTGATTCGAGAACACTTCCTTGAGTTGCCACAAATGAAAGTCGGCCAGCGCTGGACTCGCCGTGAGCACCGCTGCCGCAACTACCGCTAAACGGCCCGCCATCCGCCCATTTCGCGCCCAGTTCATTGTCTTTCCCCCCAAGTTGCCGGTAGCCCTCGGGCAAAGCAAATCCCGTGCGGCAGCCGCCTCCCGCAGCACCTTACTTACCCGAGCGCCCGCCGTAGGTCAAACTGTTCTCGACGCTTTGCCCCTACAATCGTCCAGAACTTCAAGCGCCTGCTCTTCCCACTTTATTGCTGGCTGGTCGGCGATCGACTTCGTCAATACGCCGACGCACGCATCGGTGATTGAAAGCCCGATGTGACAAAGTTAGGCATATCAAACGCCAGCAGAAATCGGACTTTCTCAGCAGGACTATTGGCCTCCTAACGCAACTCAGAAACTCGTCGGCTGGGAGGTTTGGGAACGCCCCGCCAGTCCGCGTCTAAATTGGTCCTTTCTCGATACTTCTCAAAAATGCTTGAGTTAACTCATCGCCTCCGAACGGACAAGCACATCGATCAGCCTGCAGCCGAGTGATGCACGCCGAGATGGATCCCCTTCCCACGATTCTTCCTATGGCGATTACCTGCGGCACCAGCCCCGTGTTAGGAATCGCGACGTTGGCCCGGCTGTTTGCTCGCCGGCAGCCGCGGGATTAAAATCAGTGGCGGCAAATAATGCTGAAAGGGCGAATTGTGGCCTTTGTGACCAAGGATTTCGACGGCAATGTCGGATCATTCCAATACATCCGACCTAACTAACGCGCAGGTCGAATCAACGACGCCCACTAGTCGAGAGTTGGCTCGGCGATTAATTGCCCTCGAAGCGCCGCCGGACGCACGGCCTCCGGCGAGCGGTAGCGATGCGGCCAGAGTGTGCGAAAAGTTGCGCGTGCCGCTCGCAAAACTCGCCGGCAACGCCGGCTATCATTCTCTCATCTCGCGGGCGATCGCGATCGCGAAGGCCAATGCCTCTGCACTCGGTCCAGTTGAGGTAAGGATGGACGGCTCCTTGGAGGGCTTCGACGAGATCGGGGAGAACGACGCGGATGCGGGAGTCGCTGTTTTAATCCACCTGCTCGATCTCCTGGTGACTTTTATTGGTGAGCCCGTAACGCTGGGCCTAGTACGCGACGCGTGGCCAGACGCGACCTTGGAGAAAACTAATTTGAGTGCGGAGGAACAATCATGAGCGCGAAAAACCGGGTGCCAATCCGGAAGCTGCCTACAGGGGTGCCAGGGCTCGACGAGATCATGGGCG
The DNA here is from genome assembly GCA_031407585.1 of Planctomycetota bacterium. GTDB lineage: Bacteria > Planctomycetota > Planctomycetia > Pirellulales > Lacipirellulaceae > Lacipirellula. The sequence continues at coordinate 2,410 of JANOIK010000185.1, forward strand.
GCGGGCTCCCCGAGTACTCATTCAACATCATTGCCGGAGCGCCCGGAGGCGGAAAGACTACGCTTGCACACCAGGTGATGTTTGCTAATGCCACTCAGGAGCGGCCGGCATTGTACTTTACCGTGCTGGGGGAACCGGCCATCAAGATGCTCCGCTACCAGCAGCAGTTCGAGTTCTTTGATCTCGCCAAGCTCGATAACGCCGTCCGTTTCATTAACCTGAGCGAGGTGGTGCTGGATAAAGATTTGGATGCGGTGCTCGCGGCAATCGTCAAGGAGGTCAAGGCAGCCAAGCCTGGCGTCGTCGTTGTCGACTCGTTTCGGACAGTGGTGCGGAAGGCCACAGGCGGAACCAATGAGGTGGACCTCCAGGCCTTTGTCCAACGGCTCGCCCTGCACCTAACGAGCTGGCAGGCGACCACCTTCCTGATCGGCGAGTACACGGAAGGAGAGATCCGGGACAATCCGGTGTTCACCGTCGCCGACGGCCTGTTCTGGCTTTCGCAGCAGGTCGAGCGCAACTCAATTGTGCGGAAGCTCCAAGTCATGAAACTCCGCGGGCAAGCGTCCGTACCGGGGCTGCACACTTTCCGCATCACCGATTATGGAATCGAAACCTTCCCGCGGACCTTCGGTCTGACCGGACGAACGAAGAAACCCCGCGACCAGCGGCGGCTCTCGTCCGGAATTACCGAACTGGACGCAATGCTCGGCGGAGGGATCCCCGAGGGCGATAGCCTGCTGATTGCCGGCCCGTCGGGGTCGGGGAAGTCGGTGTTCGCAACGCAGTTCATTGCCGAGGGCCTTCGCCGCGGAGAGCCAGGGATCGTGGCCATTTTCGAGGAGCGCCCAGAAGAGTACGCCGGACGGGCGGCGTCTCTCGGAATGGATTTCGAGACGCCGCAGCGCGACGGCAAGCTCACGATTCTCTACCTCCGGCCGCTCGACTTATCGGTTGACGAGACGCTGCGCGAAATTGTCGACGCAGTCGAGCGGGCGGGTGCTAAGCGGCTTGTGATCGACTCGCTGGCCGGGTTCGAGCTGGCCCTGGCCCCGGGCTTCCGCGAGGACTTTCGTGAGTCGCTCTACAGGATGATCGGCGCGCTAACGCGGACCGGCGTCACGATCGTAAGTACCGTCGAGGTGGTGGAGAGCTTCACTGAGTTGGCGTTTAGCCCATATGCGATCTCGTTCCTAAGCGACGACATCATCCGGCTGCGCTACGTTGAGATCGCTGGCGAGCTCCGCAACGTGCTGATGGTGGTCAAGATGCGTGGCGGTAAACACAGCAAGGACATTCGCGAATACGAGATCACGTCGGACGGCTTGCATGTGGGTGATCGGCTGACCGGCTATCACGGCCTCATCACCGGGGTCCCCAAACCGCTCACTCCGGAAGCGGCAGACGGCGAAGAAGCCGTCGCCGGGCCGGACCATAAGGATTAAGAGGGGGTTATGGCTGAGGAACTAGCCGTCGATGAAGGGGAGCACGTCCCGCCGTTTCCGAAGCTCTGTCGGTATATGTCCGAGCGTTCACCCCAGCCGATGGTCGCCGTGGACGGCATAACGCATGTCGTATCTTACGCAAATCCTGCCTTCGCTGAACTTGTGGGGAGAGAGGTGAAGGAACTCCTCGGTTGCCCGTTCGCAGAGGCCGTGCCGGAGGGAACTGAGAACGGGTGTCTTGTGCTGCTCGACCGCGTCTTTCGCACCGGAGTTCCCGAAAATCTAGCGGAGCAGGAACACCGCCATTTGCAGCCGCGCCCAATTTATTGGTCGTACGCCATGTGGCCGATCCTCGGCGCGAAGGGGCAACCGGTGGGCGTCATGATCCAGGTAACCGACGCGACCGATACCGCGCAATTCCGACAGCAGTCTGTCGCGATGAACGAGTCACTGCTCGTGTCAGGGACTCGGCAGCACAAACTCACGGAAGTCGCAGAGTCACTAAGTGCGCGGCTGCAAGCAGCCGTTCGCGCGCGGGACCACTTCCTCGCGATTTTGAGCCACGAGCTTCGCAATCCGCTGGCCGCTTTCAGTAGCGGGCTGCAACTCCTCAAGCTGGCCGCAGAGGATCGCGAGGTGGCCGCCAATTCCAGAGAAATGATGGAGCGACAGTTGAAGCACATGGTGCGGCTGGTGAACGACTTGCTCGATGTGAGCAGAATCGCGACAGGAAAATTGGAGCTTCACAAAGAGAGAGTAGAGCTTGCGTCGGTCGTACGGGATGCCGTGGAGGCAAGCCGCGCGTTCATCGATGGCAGAGGCCACGAACTGACCATCGTGCTGCCGCCCGGCCCCGTAGTGCTGGACGCCGACCCTGCGCGACTAGCCCAAGTATTCTTGAACCTCTTGAACAACGCTGCCAAATACAGTGAACCATGTCAGAGCATCCGGCTGACCGCTAGGCTTGATGCCGGTGAGGTTGAGGTGAGCGTTCAGGACCATGGAATCGGTATCCCCGCCGCGAAACTTCCCCACATCTTTGAGGCGTTCATGCAGGTGGATACATCGTGGCAACGGACGCAAGGCGGGATGGGAATCGGGTTGTCGCTCGTAAAGGAATTCGTCGAACTGCATGGCGGCAGAGTCGAGGCTCGCAGTATCGGGCTACGACAAGGTAGCGAGTTCCTCGTCCGCTTGCCACGATGTATCCACCTGCATGAACGCCTCAAAGATGTGGGGAAGTTTCGCGGCGGGGATACCGATTCCATGGTCCTGAACGCTCACCTCAACCTCACCGGCATCAAGCCTAGC
>JANOIK010000235.1:0-1848 GCA_031407585.1 Planctomycetota bacterium
GTGCGCGAGGACCGCAAGGGAACCATGCCCTCGCTCAGCGACTCGTCCGTCCTCGACGGCATGCCCGAGTCCACCGGAACCAGCAGCAGCGGCAGCAGCCTGCTGGGATCATCCGTGGTGCGTCACAACATCAAGTGCAAATGCGGCGCGAGCGTGCCCATGTGGTTCGCGAAGTGTCCCAAGTGTGGCGTGTTCCTCGAGCACTTTTGACGCGACCTGGACCAAATCCCGACCGCCGCCCGTAATTGGCCCCGAAGGGGCCGCGGTCTGTAGCCACGGGTGGAGCGGCAACGCGTCGCAGACGCGTCACCGCGCAACCCGTGGAACCGAAACACGCGACGACGTCGCCCCAGCGGGGCGAAGGAGTTTTAATGCCAGGCACCTATTCGCAGCTTCTGCTCCACGTCGTCTATTCGACCAAAGGTCGCATGCCCTGGATCAACGGCGACGTTTCGGAACGTCTCTATCCCTACATCGGCGGAATCATTCGCGCGGAAAAGGGCGTCCTCTACGACATCGGCGGCATCGACGACCACCTACACTTATATCTCCGTTGGCGACCTGATGGGGCTATTTCTGACCTGATGCGAACAGTCAAAACGCGCTCTTCCAAGTGGATCCACGACACATTCCCGACGCTCAGCGAATTCGCCTGGCAGGAGGGATACAGCGTGTTTTCCGTAAGCAAGTCGCAAGAACCGGCGGTAAAGAAATACATCGCGGGACAGGCCGAGCATCATAAGAGCGAGGGCTTCAAGTCTGAATTGCTGCGGCTTTTGCGAGCTCACGAAGTGGAGTTCGACGAGAGATATGTGTTCGATTGAGCCGGCTACGTCCGCGTCTCTTCCGCTGCCCCCTCGGGGCAGGAATTAGTCCCTCCGATTCTTCCACGGGTTGCGCTGCGCTCCACCCGTGGCTACAATCCACATCCCCTCCGGGGCAGGAAAGCGATTTCGTGTGGCTGCTAGTCGCAAGCGGCAAGGCACTCCATCTGTGCAACGTCTTAGCAATTAACGAGTTACGTCGTGGCTTAAACCCGCCAGAAAAATTCCAGAATTTTTAGTTCCCTGGCCGAACCTGGGCGTCGAAACTACACTCTTAGGGGGCGAGTGGTCTGGTGACCTCTCCCCGGCCGAGCTGCGACTCTTTGAGAAGCGACTCGGCCCCACCCATTTTTCTCTCGAGCCGCGCACCAAGCGCAGCGAGGGCGCCATGCGTTCGATTCAAACCAGCAACCGCAATCTTGGCATTCAAAACGCTCGCAAGAGCGCCAAGTCGATTGTGCGCGTTGGCATCGATCGCCCCTCGCCGCGAGCTACCGGTGCGCTCTATGGCTTTGCATCGCAACTGTGGCAGGGCGCCAGCGATGCGCTCATGCATGGGCTAACGACGGCGACGCGCGTCATGAAAACGCGCGTTACCGGCGGAGCCTGTCGTGCCATGGCACGCCAGCGCTCCGGGCAACACGCCACGTGTTGCCTCGCCGCCAGGTAGCAGGGCACAGATTCGGCCAACACGCGAATCTCTCCCAGCTCTGGCGACCGCCGGTCGTCGGCCGCGTTGACTTGCATCCCTTGCGTCAACCAGCCGGTTTTCCCGTGCTTCGCTGCCCTTGGTCCTTTTGGTCTCGCGCTTTCGAGCGGCAGACCGTCAGGACAGATCGCTCGAGAGACAAATGGAACTCGCAACCGAAACATTCCTCGACCTCCCCTTAGCGACCACCGCCGAGCTCGTCGTCGCCGCCCAGGACGGCGACGGCGAAGCCTTTGGCGAGCTTGTCAGCCGATTCGAGCGGATGGTGCAGGCCGTCTGCTGGCAGCGGCTGCGCAACCACGCCGAAGCCCAGGA
>JANOIK010000290.1:0-1784 GCA_031407585.1 Planctomycetota bacterium
CGATCAGCGCATACCCGGCTTGCGTATCGAACTTCCATTTCCGCTGCCGCCGAATGTCGTTCGCTGGCAGCGTCTCGTCGACCGGCAGCGAAAGCGTCGTCTTCTCTTCGACGTAAACAAGCCTCAAGTAGGCGAGCATGCCGCACCACGTCGAGCAAACGACGCCCATGCAGTACAGAAGCGCCGCGGCCTGCCGTCCTTCCTTGGTCATGACTTCAGACGCCGCGGCGTCCTCAGTCGCCGGGGCTGGGGGCGGAGTGACGGTGTTGGGCTCTCTGTGAAATGCGCTGAGCGTTTGGAGCAGACTGAACGCGAGCAACGCCGCCGAGGTGACCACCGCGAACATATCATGCTGACACATGTCGATCGTGCGTAGCTCGTGCTTGACGAGGATCGCCTGACGCGGCGGAGGCATCTCCCCACTCCACGCGGAGACGATCGCGCCCGCGTCTCTCACCGCTTGCCGGTGGACTTTTGCGCGGAAATAAACGGCAATCGCGCCAATCACGGCAGCAAACGCTGTCACCCCGGCGCCGAGGAGAATCCAAGTTTCCACGCCGACGCACTTCTTCGCGGCAAGCGCGGCCAGGCACGCGACGGAGATGCTCGCGGCGAAGGCGGTGATGAGGACGTTCTGCGTCGACAAACCCCAGCGATTAAACTTGCCGGCCTTGTTGTAAGCAGTCGGATCTTTGCTGGGAAACTTGAGGGCCGCGAAGCAGATCCCGTGGCGAACCATGGCGTAGTGAATGTGGACGAGGCGCACCGCGCAGATAATCCCCAAGATCGCCATCAACACCAGCGGAACCACGAACGGCCCCACCAAGACGGCCTCGATGGGAGCATCGTTGGCGACGGTCCTGTCGATATACAGCGTGGTGATCGCGAACACCGTCGAAAACATCGCGATGATCAAACGCCGCCGTGCGACGGCTTCGTTGATGCAATCGCTGTGGTGCTGCAGTGCATGCGCCCAGAATTCCGCGTCTCGAGTCATAACAATCGTCCTGCGAGCCGGAAGAGGGAGACCGCGCGCCGTCGTATCGCTAACTCGGCGCTGGCAGCAGAGAATACCGCCCGAGGAATAGCTTTTCCAGGTACTCGCCAAAAAAACTCACGGCGAGTTGCGGACGTTCGTCGCGCGCGTCGGATCGATCAGCCTGCAGCAAGCGCCCGCAGATGGCGGGCGAAGTGGTCGCGGAGGATCTCGGCGTACTCGGCGGGATGCGACTGGAGCATCTGCCGCACCGCGGGGCCGAGCTTTGCATCCGTAACGACCGAGCCGAACGTGCAGTGGAGAATCTGTCGCCCGGGCGCCGTGAAGCCGCGGCCCGCGGGGACGTCTAGCCAGCGCTCGAGGTAGAGTTGTTCGAGCTTCACGGGATCGCTGACATCCGCCGGCGCGGGCACGCCGGCGAGTGTGGCCGAGACGTGATACGTGGCCTTGTCGCGGTCGTAGCAGCCGCGGGAGAACTCTACGATCTGCCGGAAAAGGGCCTGGTCGTGGTGAGCAGCGACGCGGAGTGCTTCGAGATAGCTCGTCCCCGCCGTCTTCACGTGAAAGCCGCCCTCGGTCACGCGGGCGAGCACCGGGTACATCGACAGCTTGTCGGAACCCGAGTGGAGCGAAATCTTGTACGGGCCCAGCTCGCGGGCGATCGCGGCATGGACCTTCATCGTCGCTTCCAGCTCGGCGAGATCGCCCTTGTAGTCGACGCCCTTTTCGAAGTCGCCCACAAACCGCGGCGCCAGGCTGATGATCGTCACGCCCGCTTGGCGAAGTT
>JANOIK010000512.1:0-1685 GCA_031407585.1 Planctomycetota bacterium
CTCGAAGTGGCCGGCTCGGACAGCGTGGCTTGAATCAGGGCGCCGCGGACAATGCGTGTCATGAAATTCTCCTGAGAATTAACTGGCTCTGCCGCCCGTCATTCCTAATTCAGTTAAACCGCCAAGTACGCCAAGGTCGCCAAGGTCGGAAGGGACAAGTGAATCACGACGTCAGGACAAGCACGGCGAGATAAGAAATCCACAAGGCGATTTCACCTACTTCCGATCGTCGTGTTCGTCGTGCCGTCGTAGTTCAATGACCCTCTTCTTTGGTCTTCCTTGGCGTACTTGGCGTCCTTGGCGGTTCAAGCAATCCGTCCGCCGCGACGATTGGGCATGATCGCCCAAGGGTGCTATGATATCGCACGGCGGATCGCATCTCTATCACTTGTTTGCCGAAACCGCTTCGCCGAGGAACCAGCCATGACCGCCGCCGCCGCGCTCGAGACCGTTCCCACCTTCGTCGGCGGCCGTTGGATCGCCGGCGCCGCCAACCGCAGCGACGAGGTGTTCAACCCCTCGACGGGAAGGCCGATCGCCCGCGTCCCCTTCGCGACCGCCGCCGAAACCGCCGCCGTCGTCGACGCGGCGAAGGCCGCTTCAGCGGCCTGGGCAGACACGCCCGCCGTGGAACGGGCCCGCGTCCTGTTCAAGTTCCGCGAGCTCATGTCCGACCGCTTCGAGGAGCTCGCTGCCCTGGTGACCCGCGAGCACGGCAAGACGCTCGCCGAGGCCCGGGCCGAGGTCCAGCGCGGCGTCGAAATGGTGGAGTTCGCCTGCGGAGCCCCCAGCCTGCTCATGGGCGACACGCTGCCGAACATCGCCGGCGGCGTCGACGCCGAAACCAACCGCCACCCGGTGGGCGTGTGCGTCGGCATCACGCCCTACAACTTTCCCTGCATGGTCCCGCTGTGGATGTTCCCGGTCGCGATCGCGTGCGGCAACACGTTCATCCTCAAACCGTCGGAAAAAGTGCCCCTCTCCTCGGTGCGGCTGGGCGAGCTGCTCGAAGAAGCCGGCCTCCCCGACGGCGTCTTCAACATCATCCACGGCGATCGCGAGTGTGTCGACGCCCTGCTCACGCACCCCGACGTGGCCGCCATCTCGTTCGTCGGCTCCACGGCCATTGCCCGCTACATCTACGAAACCGGCACGAAGAACGGCAAGCGCGTCCAAAGCGCCGGCGGCGCCAAGAACCACCTCATCATCATGCCCGACGCCGACCTCGATCAGTCGGTGAAGGCACTCGCCGCGAGTGCGTTTGGTTGCGCGGGCCAGCGATGCATGGCGGGCAGCGTCGCCGTGGCCGTGGGCAACGTGGGCGACCCGCTCGTCGAGGGCCTGGTCGACTACGCCGGCAGCTTCCGCGTCGGCCCGACCGATGGCAACGAAAATGTCGACATGGGCCCCGTGATTCGCCGCGAGCACCTGGAGCGCGTCGCCGGCTATCTCGACATCGCCGGCCGCGAAGGCGCCACGGTGGCACTCGACGGCCGCCGCGATTTCGACTCCGACGGCTTCCTGCTCGGCCCGTCGGTCGTCGACCGCGCCGAGCCCCAGATGCAGGTGGTTCGCGACGAAATCTTCGGCCCCGTTCTGTCGGTGGTGCGCTGCGACGATCTCGACGCGGCCCTGGAAGTCGGCCGCAACTGCCCTTACGGCAACGGCGCCTCGATCTTCACCCG
>JANOIK010000329.1:0-1698 GCA_031407585.1 Planctomycetota bacterium
ACCAGGAACACCGGCAGAGCGAACGTGAACTGGGCCCAGGTGCGCAGCTCGTTGTCGAGCCGCGCGTGCCGCTGGTGCAGCACGGGCAGCACGGCGTAGAACGTGCCGCTGAGGATGCCGACCACGAGGCCAATCACTTGGTTGTCGCCGGGCGTCGACAGCGGCACGCACAGCACGCTCCCAAGCATGGCGAGCGCGACGCCCACCATGGCCAGCGCCTTCGGCCGGCCCAAGCCCATGAGCCAGCCCAACAGCGGGATCTGGACGCCGCAGGTCGAGAACGCGAGCGCCCCGATCGAGGCGTTCGAGAGCTTGATGCTCTGGAAGAACGTGAGCCAGTGCAGGCCGAAGTAGACGCCGATGGGGACCAGCACCCGCCACTCCCGTCGCGCTTCAACCGCGATCGCTCGCAGCGATCGGCCCTGCAGCACGAGCATGACCGTCAACCCCGCCGCCGCGAGCGACAGCCGCCACACGCCCAGGGCGTACGAGTCCATCGCCACGCGGGCGATGCATGCCGGGGCGCTGGCGAACATCACCGTCGCGACGACCGCTTTGAAATAGGCCCGAGACAAAACGACTCCTCGACGGTTCTAACTGCACTGAGCCAAGCCGCCACGAGATTAGGCCAATCGAGCTCGCAACGCCAGAGAACGAACATCCAACCATCACCTTGGTCAACGACTTCCTTACTCCCATGCAAAGAACGCTGCTCTTACTCCTAGTTGGACTGATGCCGGCGATTGCCGCCGCCCAGTCGCCGCGCGCCGCGTACGACTTCAACCGCAACTGGAAGGTGCAAGTCGGCGACCCGGAAGACGCCGAGGCGGCCGAGTTCGACGACTCCGCCTGGAAGCAGGTCACGACGCCCTACGCCTGGAACGAGGACGACGCCTTCCGCCTGGCGATCAACCGCCTGCCCACCGGCGTCGCCTGGTACCGCAAGAGTTTCCCAACGCCGCCGGGCAGCGACGGCAAGAAAGTCTTCGTCGAATTCGAAGGCGTCCGCTTCGCCGCCGAGATCTGGCTCAACGGCAAAAGCGTGGGCCTGCACGAGAACGGCGTGACGGCCTTCGGCCTCGACCTCACCGACGCCCTCAACCCGCCGGGCGACGACAACGTCATCGCCGTCCGCACCGATAGCTCGTGGGACTATCGCGAACGAGCCACGGGCCAGCGGTACCAGTGGAACGATCGCAACTTCAACGTCCCCTACGGCGGCATCAACAAGCGCGTCTGGCTGCACGTTGCCGACAAGCTCTACCAAACGCTACCGCTGTACTCGAATCTCGCGACGACCGGCGTGTATGTGTACGCGACCGACTTCGACATCCCCGGCAAGAGCGCGACGATCACCGCCGAGTCGCAGGTGCGCAACGAGCACGACGGGCCGCGCACGTTCACGTTCGAGGTCGCCATTCAAGACATGGATGGCAAGACGGTCGCGACGTTCGACGGCCCCGAGCAAACGCTCGGCGCTGGCGAAACGACGACCGTCTCCGCCAGTCGTCGCGTGGAGGACCTTCACTTTTGGAGTTGGGGCTACGGCTATCTCTACAACGTCGTCACCACGCTCAAGGTCGATGGAGTGTCAGTCGATCAGACGACCACGCGCACCGGCTTCCGCAAGACGGAGTTCGCCGACGGCGTGTTCAAGCTCAACGACCGCGTGCTGCACCTCAAGGGCTACGGCCAGCG
>JANOIK010000374.1:0-3095 GCA_031407585.1 Planctomycetota bacterium
GCAGGTCGACGGCAAGGTGTTCACGCAGCCCGTGTCGGTGGGCGACCCCGGCGCCAAGGGGGCTCAGCTCGATGACAAGGTCGTAGTCGAGATGGTCCGCTTCCCGTCGCCCATGCGCGACGGCGAGGCGGTGATCATCGAGGTGCTGGGCCAACGCGGCATGCCGGGCGTCGACACGCTGTCGATCATCCACGAGTTCGCCTTGCCGGGACCGTTTGCCGAGGATGCACTCGATGAGGCCCGGCGGCAGGCCGAGTTGTTCGACGAGTCAATCGGCACGGCCTCCTCGGGCGTCAACCGCCGAGACGTCACGGGCGAGACGATCATTACGATCGACCCCGTGACGGCCCGCGACTTCGACGACGCGATCTCGCTCGAAAAACTCCCCAGCGGCCACTGGTTGCTGGGCGTCCACATCGCGGACGTCTCGCACTTCGTGCAGCCGAAGACGCCCCTCGACCGTGAGGCGAAGGACCGGGCCACGAGCGTGTATCTGCCGGATCGCGTGATCCCGATGCTGCCGGAGGTGATCTCGAACAACCTCGCCAGCCTGCAGCCCGAAAAGGTGCGGTACGCGATCACGGCGCGGATGGAGTTTACTGACGATGGCTTGCGCGTGGCGACCGACGTGTTCAAGAGCGCGATCAAAAGTCGGCGGCGGTTTGCGTACGAGGAGGTGGATCAGTATCTGCTCGAGAGGGGGCTGGTCGAAGCGACGGCGGAAGGCGGAAGGGGGAAGGCGGAAGGGCAGACCGGGGGCGACGCGGGTACACGCTCCACCCCCCTCCCTAGCCCTCCCCTCAAGCGAGAGGGGAACGGAAAATCCTCAAACCTAAAACTGACGCCCGAGGTTGACGCTCTTCTCGGTCGCATGTTTACGTTTGCGATGACGCTGCGCAAGCGCCGCTTCCGTCGCGGGGCGCTCGAACTGTCGATGCCGGAACTCGAGATCGAACTCGATAAGGACGGCGGTGTCATTGGCGCACACCTGGCTCAGAACACCGAGAGCCATCAGATCATCGAGGAATTCATGCTCGCCGCCAACGAGGCGGTGGCCGAAAAGCTGCGCGACGCTGGCCACATATTCCTGCGGCGCGTCCACGGCGCCCCCGACCCGCGGAAGCTCAAGGCGCTCACGGCGTTCGTCGGGGAGCTGGGCTTCAAGACCGAATCGCTCGAAAGCCGCTTCGCGATGCAAAAACTGCTCGACGACGTGAAGGGCGACCCGCGGGAGCACGCCGTGAACTACGCCGCGCTCCGCTCGATGCAGCGCGCGGTCTACAGTCCCGACGAGGAGGGCCACTTCGCCCTGGCCAGCGACTGCTACTGCCACTTCACATCGCCCATTCGCCGGTATCCCGATCTCACGATCCACCGGCTCATTGAGGACATGGCGTCCGGCAAGGCGCCGGAGCAGCACCTCACGGCGCTCATCATCCTGGGCGACCACTGCAGCGATCGCGAGCAGCGGGCCGCCGAGGCGGAGCGAGAGCTCAAGAAGGTGAAGCTGCTCCACTACTTCGACGACAAGATCGGCATGCAGATGAACGGCGTCATCACCGGCGTCGAGAGTTTTGGCCTGTTTGTCATCGGCTCCGAGCTGCCCGCCGAGGGTTTCATCGCGCTGGCCAGCCTGACGGATGATTACTACCGCTTCGACCGCGCCGGCCATGTCATCCACGGCCTGAAGACGAATAACTCGTACCGCCTGGGCGACCCGGTGCGCGTTGCCGTGGCTTCGGTCGACGTGGAGCGCCGCACGCTGGACTTTCGCTTGATCGGCCGGCTCGGCAAAACCGGCGGCGCCCGGCCACACCGCGCGGCCAAGAAGTCGGGCCCCGAGAAGCCCGGCAATAAGAAGGGGCCACGCAAAGGCGGCAAGAAGCGGCGTCGCTAGCAACCCCTGGCGACCTCGCCTCATGGCCGTAGAATACGGCTGTCCGTTGGAGATCGGATTCACCACAGAGGGCACGGAGGACACAGAGAGCAGGAAGGGGAAGGGATTCGTCCGCAGATGACGCAGATGACCACAGATCAAGATGAATAAGTCAATCTGTGAAAATCTGCGTCATCTGCGGACAACTCTCATCTCTTCCTCTGTGCTCTCCGTGCCCTCTGTGGTGAATCCGACAATCCAACGATGAATCGCTATCGAGCTTTGACTTCGGAAGAGCAATGACTGTCGACGCCGATCTCGCACGGACGCCGCTATACGATTGGCACGTCGCCCAGGGCGCTCGCATGGTCGACTTTGCCGGCTGGGCCATGCCCGTGCAGTACGGGTCAATCGTCGAGGAGCACCAGGCCACCCGCCGCGCGGTGGGGTTGTTCGACATCTCGCACATGGGCCGGTTGATCATCGACGGCCCGGCGGCGCCTGCGTTTCTCGATTCCGTGCTCACCCGCCGGATCGACGACATGACGCCCGGGCAGGTGCGCTACTCGCTGATGTGCAACGACGCGGGCGGCGTGCTGGACGATGTGCTCGTTTACCAGATTCAATTGCCCGAGGGCGGCCTGTCGGGCTACGGCTTGGTGGTCAACGCCAGCAATCGGACCAAGGTCGCAGCGTGGCTGCAGCAGCGGCGCGGCAAGTTCGACGTCCGCATCGACGACAAGACGACCGACTACGCGATGATCGCCGCCCAAGGGCCGCGGGCCATCGAGACGCTCGACGCAATCACCGATCACGAGCTGACCGCGCTGCGTTACTACCACGGCGTCATGGCGCGCGTCGCGGGATTCCGCTCGTTCGTCAGCCGTACGGGCTACACGGGCGAGGACGGCTGCGAGATCATCTGCGATGCGGCCGACGCGCTGATCATTTGGGAGCAGATGGTCGAACGGGCCGCGGAGTTCGGCGGCGGCGCCGTGGGGCTGGCCGCGCGCGATACGCTGCGGCTCGAAGCAGGCATGCCACTCTATGGGCACGAGCTGAGCGAAGAGACCAACCCCATTCAGGCGGGCCTCGACTTTGCGGTGAACCTGCGCAATCGCGAGTTCGCTGGGCGCGACGCGATCGTGCAGTTCCAGAAGTCGGAACAGCCGACGGTTCGCGTCGGCCTGCAGCTCGAAGGCAAACGCCCGGCGCGCGA
>JANOIK010000392.1:0-3603 GCA_031407585.1 Planctomycetota bacterium
ACGAAGAACCGCGGCGCCTGGAGGCGCACGATGATGTTCTTGCGCGTGATGACGTCGGCCGAGCCTTGGCCGACGCGCGTGCCGCGGCCCATGCTCCAGACGTTGATTTTCCAGGTGGTGAGATTTTCGGGCATTTTTAGCTCGACTTCGCCGCGGCCTTCGCGGTCGGTTTCGAGCGCGCCGACCCAGAGAGCCGTGTCGGCGAATTCCTGGCGGATTGTGGGCTCGACGGTGGCGGCCGAGCCGGGGGCGCCGTTGGCGTCGTTTTTCATCATGGCGCCTTCGGCCGCGGGAGCGAACGGCGCCTCCGTGGCGGACATGGGCATCGCCGTGGCGTCCATGGCCATGGCGCCGCCGCCACCGAAACCGCCGCCTCCGCGTCCGCCGCTGCGAGCGAGTCCGTCGGCCGGCATGGCGCCGTCCTGGTCTGCCGCGCTTTCGCCGAACGCGCCGAGGTTTTGCATCTGCGGCTCATTCTCTCTCGCGGGCGGCCATTCACTGCGCGTCAGGTTCGTTTCGCTCTGCGGATTGTGCGTGCGGCGCCATTTCCAAAAGAACTCGCGGATGTCGGCCGTCGCGGCGCCGTCGGCGATGTAGTCGAGCGCCTTGTCGTAAATCGCCACGACGGTCGAGCCAACCAGCGGCTTGCCGTCCATGCCGGTGAGCTTGAACGCCACCTTGGCCTGCTCGCCGGGGAGGTACTCACGGGCCGAGGGTTCGACTTCGACGTTGATGACGCGCTGCGCCGGCGGGACGAAGACCTCGCGCACGGCGGTGTGGAGGTCGCCGCCGTGCACGGTGACGGCCTCGACGAAGAAGTTGGGCATGTCGCGCTGGGCGACGTCGAACTCGACCACCGTCATCTTGCCGGTGAGCCGCACGACCTGCGGCGGCAGATAAATGCTGTTCGCGGGGCGCAGGAAGAGCAGCACCGCGGCGCCGGCGCGGTTGGCGCTCACTTGCAGGCGCACCTTGTCCCCTGGCGCGTAGTCGCGCTTGTCGGGCGTGATCTCGATGGCGTTGAAGCGGAGGCCGGTTCCGTCGAAGCCTTCGCCGCGGACGACGAGGAGTTGGCCGCCTTCAATTTTCTTGCCGGGGGCGTCGCCGGCGCCCTCTTTCGCCGTCACTTCGTAGGCGACTCGAAACTGCCCCGCCTCCGGCGCCTTGATCTGCTTCGACGCCACGCCTTGGGCGTCGGTGGGCACGGTCCAGCGCGCAACCTCGGTCTCGACGGGCTCGCCTTCGGCGTAAGTGATCTTGAGCAGCCGCAGCAGGCCGTCGCCGCTGACGGGCTTGCCGTCGAGAGTGCGGGCGGCCATGTCGAGCCGGATCGTGTCGCCCGCGTTGTAGTAGCCGCGGTTGCCCCAGACATAGACGCGGAACGGCTCGCGGGCGACGAGTACCGTGCCGTTCGCGACGATGGTGCGACGCGACTGGTCGACCACCTCAGCCTGGATTTGGTAGCTGTGATCCTGGTTGGGGTGGAACTCCTTCGCGGCGGCTGTGTCGATCTCGATCTCGAGCGTGCCGTCCGCACCGATGTCGGCTTCTGCTTCGGCGATCACTTCCGGCGGCGTCGGCGCACGCCAGAACCACCAGGGGGCGGGGCGAGCGCATCCCCAACGCCGCCAACCCGGATACCACGTCGCGTCGTCGGCGAACCACCAATAACCAGGGCCGTAGAGCCAATCCCACGGCGCCGGCGGGTACCACTCGTTGGAGTAGGAAGTACGCAGCACTTTGTACTTCACGTGGGCCTCGGTCACGGGGGCGCCGAAGTAGTAGATCGCCTTCACCTTTGCGGTGATCTTGTCGCCGAGCTGCACGGGTTCGTCGGGGGCGTCGATCGTGACCTCGTACTCGGGCTTCTTGTATTCCTCGACTCGGAACGAGCCGCCGCCGTGGTTGACGACATTGAACTGGTAGGCGCCGAGGGTGGCGCCCGCGGGCAGCTTGAACGTGCCGCTGAGCCCGCCGTACGCGTCGGCCACGAGCGACTCGGTGAACACCTTTTCGTTCCGCGGGTCGTTAATTTCCACGAGGAACGACTGGGCGGCGAACGCGGAGGCGTCGCCTTGGTCGAACTTTGCATTGGCGACCCAGAACTTGAACTGCACTTCTTGCCCCGGGCGATACACGGGGCGATCGGTGATTGCGAAGACTTTGACCTGCTCGTATTCGGCGTCGTAATACTGGCCGGACCAGACGCCGCTGTACCCGAGGTAGGCGAGGCGGCCGGAGTTCGCCGGGGGCGGGGACGCCCCGGCTCGCTCGGGGGCAGGAGCGGTGGCGGGAGACGTCGCAATGGCGATCCATTGGTGGCGGTTGCCGCCCTCGTCGCTAAGGGTGACCATGCCGTCGGCGTCGGTGAACTCCGCGAAGTTTTTGGTGTGAACGCGGTAGCGGTTGCCGTCGATGTGCTCCTGCCAGAAGCCGAGGAACTCGACGTTCATTTTCGGCAGCGGCTTGCCGGTCACGGCGTCGGCCACGTAGTACAGGGCCTTGTCGGCCAGCGGCTTTTTCACGATGGCCGTGTCGGCGACCCACACGACGATGCGGTGTTCATTGCCGTCGTCCATTTTGGCGGTCACCAGGTACGCACCGGCTTGCTGCAGGGGCGTGGAGACGGTGACGCGGCGGTCGAAGTGCTCGGCGCGGGGCTCAACGTCGAGCGACCACCGCGCGGATTCCGCGCCGAGATACTTTTCTTGCCCTTCGGTGATGAGCTTGTACCCCAACTGTTCGATCGAAATGCGTTGCCAGTCGAGCTGCTCCGGATTGCCCGTCAGGTACGCCTTCACATCGGCGAGCAACTGCCGCGTGTCGACGGGGCGGGCCGTGAAGTCGACGCGGCGGCCGTTGCGGAAGCGGTACTGGAGCGTCGCCCCGCGGCCGGCGCGCTGCGTGACGGTCGGCTCGAGCCGGCCCCAGTTGGCGACGATCTGGTTGTAGCGGTCCTGGTACTGGGCGTCGCCGGAGTTTGCCGCGGCCGTGTCCTTCCACAACTCGGCCGCCTTCGGGTACTGCTGGCGATCTTCGAACTCCTGGGCGAGCGTGCTCATGGCGCCGTCCCAGTTGGTGTCGCCGCGTTCGCTCTCCTCGGCAATCTTCCGCTGCAGCGCGATGTAGTTGTGCTCCGCTGGCAGCTTGAACCGCTTGATGCCCGTCGCGAGGCGGGCGATCGTTTCGTCCTCGCCGAGCGTGTGCAGGCTGAACGTGCTCTTGGCGACGTCGGCGTCGTTCGATTGGCGAGCGAACCACCAGCCGTAGTCGGCCATGGTTTGCACGCCGAATTGCGTGCGGAGAAAATCAGCCCGCTCGCGCAGCTCGCGGATGTGGGCTGCGGGATTCCACGCGCTGCGCGTGGCGAGGAGCCATCGCCAACGCTCGCCGTCGTTCTTGGCCGTGTCCCAACTTTCGGGGGCGTCGAAGTAGACTGGGTTGCCCTCGGCGTCCACGGGAGCGCCGCGCACCTCGCCGCCGTAGTAGCCCCAGCCCGCTTCGTAGTCGGGCAGGGTTTCGAGATCGGTGAGGATTTGCAGCCGCCACGACTGCTGGTAGCCGAGCTGCATCACCGCGGAGGCGAAGGCGCCGCAGAGGGCG
>JANOIK010000397.1:0-4269 GCA_031407585.1 Planctomycetota bacterium
GTACTTCAGGTAGTAGGCGTGCTCCCACACGTCGATGCCGATGATCGGCTTCTTTCCCAACGAGATGGGACTGTCCTGATTGGCAGTGCTGACGATCTCGACGCCGTCCGCTCCCTTCACCAACCACGCCCAGCCGCTGCCGAATCGGCCGGCGGCCGCCGCGGCGAACTGCTCCTTGAACTTCGCGAGGTCGCCGAACTTGGCGTTGATCGCGTCGGCCAGCGCGCCGGCCGGCTCGCCGCCTTTGCCGGGGCCCATAATCGTCCAGAAGAACGAATGGTTTACGTGCCCGCCGCCCTGGTTTTGCACGGCGGCGCGAATGTCTTCGGGCACGGCGCTCAGATCGCGGATGAGATCGGTCGGTGACTTCGCGAGCAGATCGTCGTGACCCGCGAGCGCGGAGAGCAACTTATCAATGTACGCCTGATGGTGCTTGTCATGGTGGATGGTCATCGTCCTCGCGTCGATGTGCGGCTCAAGCGCATCGTAGGCGTACGGCAGTTTCGGCAGCGTGTACGCGGCGGGAGCTGCGGCCGCGACCGCCGCCTGCGCGCTGGCGGGACGCGCGGGCGCCAGCAAAGCAGCCCCGGCGCCAACGACAGCCAGTGTGGCCGCCGACTGACCGAGGAAACTGCGGCGATCGACCGCGCTAGCAGCAGGCCGTGGATTCGATTCGTGCGACATGAGTAGTCTCCGCAAAATGAGAGGGCGATGGGGCCGTTCGTGCCCCAGTTGATGCGTTCAATCCTTCGCAGGCGATTCAGTTTATCGGGCTCGCTAGCGTCTCGCCAGCAAAGGCCGTTGCGATCGTCGAACGTTTCATGGAACCCCGGTGTCTTGCTGGCGGGTCGAGCAGAGAAACTTTGAACCGCCGCTCGACCAGCCCCGTAAGCAGAATTGGACCGAATAGGGACAGCCCCGCAGTAGGAAGGCGGGCGGTTTCGCGTCATCCGTCGCAATGAAGCGGGCGGGTTTCGACGCCCAGGAAGCGAGGAGCCTTCCCCCATGCGACTCTTAGAGTCCTCTGCCCGTCGTTTGTTTTCCACGGCCGCCTTGCTGCTCGCCGCGTCGCTGGCTTCGCCGACCCGCACGCACGCCGGCGAGCCGCAGCTCGCGTTCGACTTCGGTCGCACGCTGGAATGCCGCGACGTGACGCCCGCCGACTTTGCCGAGACGTATCCGGACGAGCGCGTCGTTGAAGCCACCTTGCGGCTGTCGGTGTATCTCTCCGGCGGCGATATGTCGGACGTCGAGACGATTCGCGTCGAGCTCAGCGACTGCGACCGCAGGCTGCGGGTGTTCGACTTCTCACCAAGCACGCGCCTGGAAAGTTCGCTGGCAGCGGATGTGCAGTGGACGAAGACCACCGAATCGACGCACGAGCTGGGCGCATCACTGGGCGGGGAGCTGCCCGCGTGCATCGGCGACGTCGTGGCGAACGTCACGCCCTCGATCAACGCGGTGAAGGGCGGGCGCGAAACCATCACGGAGACGCAGGTGCGCGTCGCGCCCAAGCAGGCGGTGATCGCCAGCGGCACGATCGACGGCGCGCACGGCGTGTTCTTCACGCTGCGGCCGTCGCCGCAGATTTCGCTTGAGGGCGTGCACGAGCTGACGGTGTCGTTCGTCGTGCCGGCGCATTGGCGGGGCGACGCGGTGCGCGTCACTTGCCAGGCGGCGGGTCACCAGAAGGTGCTGTGGATGACCCAACAGAAAGTGTGGGCTCAGGCCGACAGCGGCGTGGCGCTCTATCTGGCCGGCGACGCCGAGGCGCGCCGCGCCGCGGAGCGCCGCATGCGGCAGTAGCGCGCCGCGGCAAGCACGGCGCCGGCGGCGAGCAGTCCGCTCGCGGGCTCCGGAATGGGCGAAGCGATCGGCGTGGGGCCGAGGGTTGTTCCCAACTGTCGCTGCCACAGCAGGATGTCGTTGCCGTCCGTCCGCCCGTTGCCGTCGGCGTCGCCATCGGCAAACTGCCCAGTGGTGGAACCGAACTTGGTTCGCAGCGTCGCGAGGTCCAAGCCGTTGACGAACGCGTCCTGGTTGAAGTTGGCGAGCGACGCGATCAGGATCGAGCCGTCGATCACGCCTGAATGCGCGTTGGCCGCCGCGGCCGAGGTCGTGATGGCGCCTTGCAGCGTGTACGTGCCAGCGGGGATCAAGGCGTGCTGCGTGATCGCGCGGCCATTGCTGTGGCTCTGGGTGTAGAGGGGCGCGGGCTGCCCCGAGCGCGTGAGCGTGACGAGGGAGGTCACCTCGACTCCCGCGGGGTCGTCGACCTTGGCCGTGAATTCCAGCCACTGCTGGGACGTGGTTGTGAACGCCTGACTGAAGTTGAGTGATGCGGTCGCGTTCGTGCCCGTGGTCGCGTTCTGCGTCGTGACGCTGGCGGCCACTCCGGAGAACAGCACGCTGTAGCCGCCCAAACGGGTGATCGACAGGAAAGAGCTGGCCTGATGGAATCCGCCGGTCGAGGGCGTCAGATCGTTGTCGAACAGGCTGAGGGATCCGACAACCGCGGGGGTGGATTTGGGGGCGTTGTCTCCCGCGCGAACCGAGAGCGTGCCGGTCAGGGCGCCAAATGTGGCCGCGGTCGCGGGCGAGGCGGCGGCGAGGGCTCCCACGAGCACGCCAAGCCCGACGAGGCTTGCCTGCAGGCGTCGCTGATTTTCAACACAACCAACTAGCCATATGGCGCGAAGCATGATGCGTGACGACCCCCCGTTAGACGACCTCCTCGACTCTCCGGCGAAGCGATTCATTCTAAGTCGCGTCCGGAGACGACGCCAACAAAACGCGCTCTAAGCGGCCCAAGCGGGTCGGATTCTCCGAACCCACCATTCGCCACAACTTGGCGACATGCGCCGTCAATGTTGCGGCGCTTCGCATCCGCGTTTTTCCGCCTCCGGATGGCGGTTCGAGGCCCGGCGTTGGGCAGTTAACCAGAGCACGTCAAACAGTTTACGACCGTTCGGCCGCAGTCGTTACTCGCCCATTGGCCCAACGATTGCAGTTGAAACTTCCTGGGACAGTATCGACCGAGGGGGCCGGAACGGGCGGGACGTATGACGATCTTTCATTGCCTCTGGATCGGAGGCCTCGCGGGCCTTGTTGCCAGTCGGCTCATTCGCGGCCGCGACGGCGTCGCGCCGGTGGCGAGCAGCGTTGCCGTGGGGATCCTCGGCGCGCTCTTGGGGGCGCTCGCCGAACCCTGGCTGACCCAGGGCGACGGGCGTTGGCCCAGCGCCGATCTCATCGCGGCAGCCATCGGGGCGAGTCTCACGCTCGTCGCGTGGTCGCTGGCTCAACGGATGTTTTTGGCGTCGCCCGCGACTGAGAAATCAACCGAACGCTCGAGCAGGGCCGCGAGGCAGTAGCGCATCGCGCGCTAAGCCGCAAGCGGCGGTATGGTTCGACAGCTCAATCGACTTCCTTCTCTTTGATCCAGGACATCATCCGGCGAAGCTGCTTGCCGATGACTTCGACCGGGTGCAGCCGCTCACGGCGGCGCGTTGCCTTGAACGAAGCGGCGCCGGCCTTGTTTTCCAGGATCCAATCGCGGGCAAACTGGCCGCTGCGGATCTCTTCGAGAATCCGCTTCATTTCCTTCTTCGTTTCCTCGGTCACGATCCGCGGCCCGCGGGTGTAGTCGCCGAACTCGGCCGTGTTCGAGATGCTGTACCGCATGTAGCTCAGGCCGCCCTGGTAGAACAAATCGACGATCAGCTTCAGCTCGTGCATGCACTCGAAGTAGGCCATTTCGGGTTGATAGCCGGCCTCGACGAGCGTCTCGAAGCCCGCCTTCACCAGAGCCGAGGCGCCGCCGCACAGCACGGCCTGCTCGCCGAAGAGGTCGGTCTCGGTCTCCTCGGCAATGGTCGTGCGGATGACGCCAGCGCGGGCGCCGCCGATGCCCTTGGCGTAGGCCATGCCGATCTTGAAGGTTTCCTCGCTCGCGCCGTCGCCCAGGGCGATGAGGCACGGAACGCCGCCGCCGGCGACGAACTCGCTGCGGACGAGGTGGCCGGGACCCTTCGGCGCGACCAGCAGCACGTCGACGCCCTTGGGCGGAGTGATCTGGCCGAAGTGGATGTTGAAGCCGTGCGAGCACATCAGCACCTTGCCTGGCTTGAGGTGCGGCAAGATGTCGGACTTGTAGACGTCGGCTTGCAGCTCGTCCGGCAGCAGGATGTTGATGACGTCGCCTTGCTTGGCGGCGTCGGCGGCGGACATCGGCTCGAAGTTATGGCTCTTGGCCAGATCGTAATTGGC
>JANOIK010000403.1:0-1807 GCA_031407585.1 Planctomycetota bacterium
CGAAGCCCGCCGCCGTCTGCGCGACATCCTGCGCGAGCTGAACCCGCCGAAGGGTCTCGGGTTCATCGTGCGCACCGCGGGCACCGACCGCACGAAGAAGGAGCTGTCGCGGGATCTCGCCTACCTGGTGCGGCTATGGAAGGTAATCGTGCGGCGGATCAAGAAGACGCCGGCGCCGTGCGACATCTACGAAGAGTCGGACATGATCATCCGCACGATCCGCGACATCTTCACCGGCGAGGTCGACGGCATCTACATCGACCAGGCCGAGGCGTTCGAGCGCGCGAAGGAGTTCTTGCAGATCGTGATGCCGCGGTACGTCAATCGACTGCAGCTCTACGAGGGCAAGGAGCCGTTGTTCCACAAGTACAAGCTTGACGAAGAGATCGCGCGGATCAACATGAGAAAGGTCCCGCTGCGAGGCGGCGGCTCGCTGGTGATTGACCAGACCGAGGCGCTCGTGGCGATCGACGTGAATAGTGGAAGTTTCCGCACCGACGGCGGCGCCGAGGAGAGCGCGTTTCAGCTCAATCAGATCGCGGCCCGCGAGATCGCCCGGCAGCTCCGGCTGCGCGACCTGGGCGGCGTGGTGGTCAACGATTTTATTGATATGCGGAAGGAGCGGCATCGGCGGGTCGTCGAGCGCACGCTTCGCGACAGCGTGAAGCGCGACCGCGCCCGCACGAAGATTCTGCGCACCAGTCCGTTCGGGCTCATCGAGATGACGCGCCAGCGCATCCGGCCGAGCCTCAAGCGGAGCGTGTACAAGGAGTGTCCGAGCTGCACGGGCTCGGGCCTCGTGAAGAGCGCCGAGAGCATGGCGATCGAGGTGATTCGCAAGCTGATCATGTGCGCCCAGCACGCGAACGTGAAACGGGTGAGCGTGACCGTCGAGGAAGAGGTCGCGGCATACATCAACAACAAGAAGCGGCGCGACCTCTTGAAGATGGAAGACGACCACAGCGTGCAGGTCATCGTCGTGAGCCGCGAGGACCTCTCGCCGGAGTTCCTGAAATTCGAATGCGAGGACGGCAACGGCCGCGAGGTGCGGGTGGGGGATCTTTGAGGCTGCCGACTACCAGAACTGCGAAATTGTCGGGTATTTAGCCCCGCCGCTTGCGGCGGGCGCGGGGCGAGCACCGCGGCTAAATGGTGGTGGACCACGCCCCTCGACGGGGCCGGGGTGGACCGTTAAATTACAGGGCTCGATTTCAGGCGACATATTCTGGCAGGGCGAATCCCATGTACGCGATCATTTCGGACGGCGGTCGGCAGTTGAAGGTAGTCCAGGGCGAAGAGCTGGTGATCGACTATCGCGACGTGCCGGCCGGGCAGAACGTGACGTTCGACCGCGTGCTGGCCGTGAGCGACGGCTCGGGCGACCTCAAGCTGGGCGCCCCCCTGGTGAGCGGCGCGAGCGTGGTGGCCGAAGTGCTGGGCCCCGAGAAGGGCGAGAAGCTGGTCGTCCAGAAGTTCCGCAAGCGCAAGACCTACCGGGTTCGCACCGGCCATCGGTCGCTCTACACCCGCGTGCGGATCAGCTCGATCTCGGGCTGAGCTGAATCGACGTCGAAGCCCTTCCAAGTTTGGCGGCCACGAGCTGGTGGCGGTTGATCCGGTCGCTGCGACGCCCCCGATGCCCTGCGGGCGTTAACCACGGGTCGCTGGTTGGCCCAATATTGCGCCGACGCTTTGCTCGATCGTCTGGCAGTACTTCTCCAGCGGCAGGTCGTCGCCTTCGACGCCGAAGGGTTCTTCGACGTCGTGGGCCACCATTTCGATGCCGAGCATGAAGAAGGCCACGATC
>JANOIK010000449.1:0-5684 GCA_031407585.1 Planctomycetota bacterium
TCCCTACGAGTTCCAAGGCATCATTAACAACGTGATCCCCAACTCGCACACGAACCACCAGTCGATCATCGAATTCAAAGACCGCTGGTTCTTCTTCTACCACAACGCCGCCCGCGAAGGCGGCGAAGACAAACGCCGCAGCGTGTGCCTGGAAGAGATGTTCTACGAACCCGACGGCAAGATCCGCCCGATCACGCAGGACCCGAAGGGCGTGAGCGAGCCGGTCAAATAAAAGCGACTGGCTCCGCCGGTGAGCGGCTCCGCTCATTTAACCTACTGGCGCCAGCCGTACTCTCTCTAGCGCCGTGACGCATTCAGTAAAGTGCATAGGACCAATGAGCGATCCGCCAAGCAAACCGCTAGACCACGATGGAAACTGGTATGTCCTAGTGGCAGGCCAAATTACGCCTAACTCACCGCTGACACTCGCTCCGGGAGTGTCGCTCCGTCCGCTGCAGCAGGCACCGTCGGTTTTCGATTTGGCCGCGGCAGGAGCTGCCGGCTTTAAAAACTAGGCAGTTCTGGAACCTATATCACATGTCTGTACGGTTGAAATCGAGTCGGCAAAGGATGGAGAAATCTCTCCCGGTTACGATGCGTTACATCGAGCGTGGCTTGCGTCAACCCTTCTGGTTTTGCGTGGATATTCGCAGCATATCTGCGTTGCTTGCAGCACATACTCTTGGGACACCCTTGCCGGTCATCAAGTAAGGTCAGCGGTAGCGGCAACTTCTTCCAGACCACACCACGAACTTCCGCGATTTAAGGGCGATCTACTCGACTTTCATTTGACATGCCTTAGCCACAGAAGTGCAAAGACATCGCCAGTGTCCGATAAAGATGCGGCTTGGATCTTCAAACATTTTGAAGTGTTCAACAAGCTCGCTTCTCAAAGCCACTCATTTCGTTTTGCCCTTGAAGCCGCTATGGATTGGAGGTTCGCCACAGAGCCACGATCGGCTATTTCGCGATTGTGGAGCGGCATTGAGGCTGTGTTTGGAATAACTTCAGAACTCGTTTACCGTATCTCTTTGCTTTCAGCCTGCCTACTGGCCGAACGAGGCGACGAACGCCTAAAGAAGTTTCAAAACGTAAAGACACTTTACGGATTGAGAAGTAAGGTCGTGCACGGTGAGCAACTATCGGGCGAGAAGATGACGTCCGCGCTCAACGACTCATACCATTTGCTTGCAGACCTTCTCATACTGACAATTAGTACGGGACATGTGCTAGATCAGTCCGACTTCGACACGGCGGTCTTTGGATAGCGGATAAGCGATTTGCGCAGCGGAGCGCCGCTAGGTAGCACCTACGTCGCCAGGCGTTCCACGTCAGGGCCACCATTGGCGCCATGAGCGCCAAGCACCCCGGCTCCGGAATCGCCATAACTCATCTCGGACAGCTTCCCATGAAACGCTCTTCTCGCGCGACTTACGCGCTGCCACTCCTCCTGGCGAGCTTGCTCCCGTCACACTCTCTCGCCCAAGTCGCCCCGTCGCGCGTCGAAGAATTCACCGCCGCCACGCGCGCCGCCCGCATCGCAAACCAAACCGCCGAACCCCTCGCCCCCGGCCCCTTCGCCCCCACGTGGAACTCGCTCCGCGCGTACGAGACCCCCGAGTGGTTCCGCGACGCGAAGTTTGGCATCTGGGCTCACTGGAGCCCCCAAGGCCAGCCCGAAATGAGCGACTGGTACGCCCGCTTCCTCTACATGCCCACCGGCCGCCCCGCCTGGGCGAAGGACATCTACCACTTCCACACGGTCCGCTACGGCCATCCCTCGAAGCGCGGCTACAAGGACGTCGCGCGCACGTTCAAGGCGCCGCGTTGGCAGCCGCGCGAGCTGGTGGAACTCTACAAGCGCGCCGGCGCA
The DNA here is from genome assembly GCA_031407585.1 of Planctomycetota bacterium. Classification (GTDB taxonomy): domain Bacteria; phylum Planctomycetota; class Planctomycetia; order Pirellulales; family Lacipirellulaceae; genus Lacipirellula. The sequence continues at coordinate 1,874 of JANOIK010000449.1, forward strand.
CGGTACTTCGTCGCACTCGCGAACCACCACGACAACTTCGACCTCTGGGACTCGAAGTACCAGCCGTGGAACTCCACGCTCGTCGGCCCGCGGCGAGACATGATCGCCGAATGGGCCGCCGCCGCCCGCGCCTCCGGCCTGCGCTTCGGCGTGAGCATGCATGCCGCGCGGGCGTGGACGTGGTTCGAAGTGGCCCAAGGCGCTGACTTGGGCGGCCCGCTTGCCGGCGTCCCCTACGACGGCAAGCTCACCGCCCAGGACGGCGCCGGCCTGTGGTGGGAGGGCCTCGATCCGCAGGACCTCTACGCCCAGAACCACCCCCTCGGCGCCCCCTACTCCGCCGACTACAAGCGCAAGTTCACGAACCGCGTGTTCGACGCCATCAACAAATACAATCCCGACCTTCTGTATTTCGACGACGGGGTGATGCCGTACTACGCGGAAGACGGCGAAGCGAGTCTCACCGTCGCAGCGCACCTCTACAACCACTCAGTCGCAACCCACGGCGGAGCGAACGAAGCCGTCCTCGCCACCAAACGGCTCGACGAAGACCAGCGCAAGTGCCTCGTCTACGACATCGAGCGCGGCCGGGCCGAGACGATCCTCCCCGAGCCGTGGCAAACCGACACGTGCATCGGCGAGTGGCACTACTCAGCCCCCAGCTACGAAGCGGGCAAGTACCAATCCGCCCACGCCGTCCTGCAAATGCTCATCGACATCGTCTCTAAGAACGGCAACCTCCTGCTCAGCATCCCCGTCCGCGCCGACGGCACGCACGACGAGCTCGAGCTGGCGATCCTCGACGACCTCGCCGCGTGGATGACCGTGAACCATGCTTGCATCGTCGCGACCCGCCCGTGGAAGGTGTACGGCGAAGGCCCGTCAACCGAGGCGCCGCAAGAAGAAGGCGGCCACGGCGGCATCAAAGACGTGGCCGAGTACGCCGCGGGCGACGTGCGCTTCACAACATCGAAGGACGGCAAAACGCTCTACGCCATCCTCATGGCCCCCGCCGCGGGCGACGTGCACATCAAGTCGCTCGCAAGCGAGTTGAAGCTGCTCGACCCGGGCGTCGAAATCAGCGCCGTAGAACTCCTCGGAAGCGAGGGCCCCCTCGACTGGTCGCAAGAAGCCGATGCCCTCACGGTAAAGTCATGCTTCACCGAAGCCCCCGCCAACCCCGCCGTGCTCAAGGTCACGCTCACTCTCCCCTAATTCTTCCGGCTCCCTCCCCTCGGCGGGGAGGGCTGGGGAGGGGGGATGCGTCACGCTAAGCGCCGCACAACTGTAACCGTCCGCCGCCGCGGCAACCTCTCTCAGCTCCAACGGAGCGGCATTCAATAGCCCAGGGCGCAAGCCCTGGGTTTGCGAATCCCACAACTCCCTCGGCCGAGCGCACATCGTCGCCTCGATCGCCGCCCAACCGAGGCCGAAACACCCGCGGACAGATTCGGCCTCGCCAGCGCTCCGCTCGATGGCGACCGCAATCTCGGCCGCTAAAAACGCACAATCGCCGCAACCCCGGCATAAATGCCGCGGCTACTATCGCTGCGCGACAAAGGGTCGCAGACGACCCTATGCAAATACGCGCCGCCGCGTCCTGCATGATTGTGCGCCGCAATCGGCGCCAGGGTCGCCGCGATCCTTTCCCCGCGAAGCGCGTAATAGCCCCAGCGTTCACGCTGGGGTCACCAAGCCCTACTCCGAAACCGGCCGAGCAATCCCCTCCATAATCCTCCGGTCCCCTCTCCCTGGAGGGAGCAACGAGCACAGGCGACCCAAAGTCGCGTGAGCGCAGGCGGTAGTCCGTGCGAAGCACGGGGCTAGGGAGGGGGGACGCGTCTGGTACACGCCTGCCTTCGCCACGTGCAGCCCCCCTCAGCCCCAACGCGCCCGGCATTCAATAGCCCAGTCCGCCAGCCCTGGGAAACCACGCCCCCAAAATCCCCGGCCGAGTTTCGACGCACCATTCACCGCCGCCCAACCGAGGCCGCATCACTCCGCGATAGGCATCGATGCGCCAACCGTTGCCGAGTTTCTCCGAAACTCGGACCAGACGAGAACCCATTCCAAACCATCCCGCGCACCAACCCACCGCAACCTCGGCGCGAGCCATCCGTCGTCACACCGCGCATCTGCCCACGCCGGATGGCTCACGCATCGCCCATGCCGCTCGTCATGCATACCGCCTGGACGGTGGTGCGTCGAATGGTTCGCGTTTCGGAGAAACGCGACAACATGTTGCCGAGTTTCGACACTCCATCAACCGGCGGACCACCGAGGCCGCATCCCCCCGCGAACCCGCCCGCGTAGCGCGCCGCAGCGGCCCCTCTCAGCCCCAACGCGCCCGGCATTCAATAGCCCAGGGCGCCAGCCCTGGGAAACCACGCCCCAAAATCCCCGGCCGAGTTTCGCTTACACCATCCACCGCCGCCCAACCGAGGCCGCATCACCCCGCGACAAGAGGTAGGCATGCGCGCAATGAGAATCGACCGTCAAAGACTCTTTTAACTGCTATTTGAGTCGTCAGCACGCGGATATTCTTAGATTTCCTGTCATGGCTTACAACGGCCCTAAAATCCTCTCTGCGACTCCGGCTCGTCTTCACACCTATGCCAAACCATGACGCATATGCCCAGTTGCTTCTTCAAGGCACTGTGGAAGGCGCCTCGCCGGAATCGCCGCTGAGTTTCACGCCTCAATTAGACAAGAGCCGCAATGCGGCTCATGCGATGCTGGCGATTCTCTGTCAGCGACTGCGCAACGCCTCATCAAAAGAACCTTCGCAAATTCATGCAACGACGTTCAATTGGGACGGCGGACAAATCAACTCCAGAAACATTGCGGATCGACAAGACTTCTGGACAAACATTCGCAAGTCAGTGGCAGACGAGTTGCACCGGTCGGCGAAGGACGTTCCCGTCGTATACCTAATGACTTGCTGCGCTCCCCACGAAGCAACATTTCATGTTTGGGCACTGCCCGAGCCCATCGTATACGCGAGCCTCGGTTCCTTGCCGACAAAAAAATCGTCGGAGGTGCAATACAACTTTGAGATCAGTCCGGCCAAGCAACGGATAGAGCGTTTCAGCGATTGTCCTGACCTTACTCTTTACTACCGTCGACACGAATTTACGCCACGCGAAATGGCTTGGTTAGATCGAGCAAGGGCGATCGATCAAGCCGTCAAGCTAGAGCGCAGAGCAACTCCTACTCTAGGCAAAACACGTTCGGCCTCCACCCCGGCGGAAGAGTCCGTTGAGAACATCGCTGACATCCCTAAGTTCTTGCCAGCGAGCATCGTTGATGCTCGCGTTCGGACTTTCGCTTCAATAGTCCGACGAAGTGGTCAGCAGCAATTTCGAGAGCGCCTACTCAAAGCCTACAATGGCCGTTGTGCATTTAGTGCATGCACGGTGGAGGCAGTCTTAGACGCGGCTCATATCATTCCGTATCGCGGCCCGGACACTGATCATCCGACGAATGGAATCTTACTTCGAACGGATCTGCATACGCTCTTCGATTTGCGTCTAATAACGGTCGATGTGACTTCTTGGCAGATTCTATTAGCACCCCAACTTGAAGGGTCGTGCTATTGCGACTACCGCGGACGAAGCATTCACCTTCCCTCGATCTCGCGGTTGCAGCCTAGTAAAGAAGCGCTAAGTCAACATCGCCTTGAAACTGGCCTGTAGCGCGGCGGACGCACACAGGTGAAGCAAGTGGCTCTCCCCATCCGCGAACATCTGCGCAATCTGCGAATAAATCTCCTCCTAATTCTTCGACCAATCCCTACCCCCGCACCTCATAC
>JANOIK010000501.1:0-3508 GCA_031407585.1 Planctomycetota bacterium
TTGGAGGGACGACGACTGCGGCGGCGCTTGCGCTGTCCGCCGCAGTCACTGTGGATCGACATGGTCATGCGGGATTTGGGGCAGTTTGGAGCGCGGATCGCACAATATGGCCTGAAGGTCACCGGAACGGCCCGACGCTGCATCGTCGGTCCCGACGTCGCCCAGGCGCTGGCCGAGCTGCTTGGACGGGGCCTGGACAGGGGCCATTTGAAGCTCGTGAAACCGCCCGCGCCGCGCGACCGCTCTCGGCTCGCGCTTATTCAGGAAGCCGCCGACAGAATCTAAATCGCTGACGAAGTGTTGGCCGTAATGCTTCAGCGAACAGGCGTCCCGGCGCCGGCGAAGGCCGTTATGAGTACAGAACTCCAACACAGAAACGTGGGCTTTGAAGTTAGGCGTGACGGGTTGGTAGTCTCGCCCACGTTGCTGTTCTCCCGGCAAAAGAGCCCCTGGATGGTGCGATGGGGGTTTACGGCGGCGTGAAAAAGCGCTGCCCACCGCGCGCTGCGGTCGCGCCGGCAGGGTTAGTCCGATCCCTCGCTTGGGTCGGGGGCAGGGCCGCCGACGCCGGCGGGCGGCACATCGTGATCGACGGCAATGCGCTCCGCCGCACGCACGACGGCCGCCGCGCGCTGGGACTCGTAGTTGATGACGAACTGCGCGCTGGCCAGGTTGCATCACTGTTGTCCGCCGCGGCTCGCACGTGCGGCCCCGTTTTCGACGAACGCCGAGGCCGTTGAGGCGCTGCGCAAGCTCCTGGCGACTAACGGGCCTGTCTTCCCATGGCCATACTCTTCGAGCACCCTCTGGCTTCGATTCACCGCCATCTTACGCACCGCCGGCTTGCCGCACGACGCCAAGCGTAAGTTTCATTGCATTCGGAAGACCGTCACATCCTACGCCGAAGCTCGGGGCGGTAATGCGACAGCCATGCTGCGACACAGCAAGCGGGCTGCCACGGAAGCCTACTTGGATCCACGCGTGGTCACGCGACAACAGCCTGCAGACGTGTTGTTTCGGCTGACGAGCTCGCCTTTGACGGCCGATCAGAACAGCTAGGACATCGACTGGCCGGGCCGGCAGTGGCGGAGGACGATGTTTTCCCAGTGTCCTTGCAGCGTTAGCCATCAGCCACGCGACAAAACGATCTCCAAGGTCCGTCTCACTTCAATCTCGGCCCGCTCGCGACAGAATATGCGCGAGTGGTCAAGGTGCGCCGTCGCTTCGCCTTCCACGAACCAGGCGAGTGCAAACGGAAACCCGAAACGGCACCACGACGCGCGTAGGAAACGGGAGATCGCCCGTAGTGCTGCCAGGCGTTCGGCGGGCGTCAAATGCACCGCTGGCCACTCATCGCAGCGCTCCGGCGTCGTTTCCGGCACGGCCGCCGCGACCACTCGTCGCCCGGCCTCAAGGGAGGGCCAGGCCCAGTCAGCGGTCTTCCACATCGCGGAAAGAACAAACGTCAGGCCAGGAATTTGGCAGAGTTTGGCGCACCGCTTCTCAGGATTGGGGCGCCATCGAGGCTTATTCATGAATGAGGTACTCCGATTCTCTAACGGGTCACTGGTCCGTCTCGCTGCAAATTCACTATTCGGCCAATCATGCGCAAGCAGGCATTGCACAGCGTGCTGAACGTCTCTCTTAGAATGGTGCGGCCGCCGCAGCGTCAGCATCGTCCCCGTCAGCGAGGTGAGCAGCGTCGCTGGCCCTTTGACGCGCGCTCTCGAGCTTTATTTCGAGGTCGTTCTTTTTAAAGAGCCACTTCTCGTGCAAATTGCGCCACCGCGCCAGCATCGCGGGTAGTCCGCGAGGGTCCTCGTAGCCCGCCTCGGCGGCGGCGGCTTGGATTTGCGAACAAATCTGCTCCACGTCAACGAATGGGAACGCCGGCGCCGCATGCACCAACAGCCCGTCCATGACCGCGGGCACGCTTCGCCAACCCTCCGGCCTGTCGTGCAGCCGCGCAAACCGCTCGACCATGTCCTCATAGCCGCGGCGCACCGTGGCAGGATCGTCACTGCAGAAGCGCTTAAGTGTGATGACGAGATCCTTGTCGTTCAGCCGCAAGCGATATCCCAGCCAGTCGGCGTCTTGGTAACGCAGATCGCGAATGGCTCGCTGTGAGCCGTTTTTGGGCGCAAAACCAGCGGTCTTGAATGCCCTGGCAAGCTCGTCATAGACCGACTTTGCGTCGTCGCCGGGTCGGCAAACCAGCAAGATGTCGTCCACGTAGCGAAGCAACGCGGGGTTGCCGCGATTGCGACGCCACCGCCGGTGCAGGACGTGATCGAGATAGACATTCAGCATCGCCGCAGACAACGCCGAGCCCTGGAAGACGCCCCGGTTGCCTGGTGCGAACGTCAGCTGCTTCACCAGCTCGCAGACGCGCGGATTGGGGAGGTGCTTTGCGAGGATTTCAGCCATGGGCGCGTGCGGCACGCAGTCGAACGCGTCGCGCATGTCTTCGATGATGACGATTCCACGCCCCCCCGCCATCAGCTCGCCCTCAAGAAACGCCAACGCCCACGCCGGCCCGCGCTTGGGACGACTGAACGACAGGGAATCGGCAAACGAGTCGAGAATCGGGGCCAAGATTTGCGCGGCGCCGCGGGCTACGACGCGGTCAGCGAGGTTGAATATCCAAATGCAACGCCGTTCCGCGCTGTCAATTCGCTTCGGGACCTTGCACCGCCGCGGCGCGCTCGTTTGATACCGGTCCCGGTTGATTTGGTCTTTCAGTTTGCGGACCAATCGCCACTTTTCGTCATCGGCGAGGTCGGCGGCGCGGACGCCGTCAGGACCGGCGGCTGGCCCGCCGACCCGTTCGATGCGGTCCAAGGCGATCCGCAAATTTCGCTCGTCGGCGATTATGGGCAGCAGCGCGTCGATCAGTTGCCTGAGGTCCTTGGCCGAGGACGCCAAAGTCGCCTTCGCCAATTTCCGGTACCGCCGCAGGTAGGCGCCGTGGGGGCCTTCGTGGTACTGGATCTGCTGGATTAGGTACTCGAGTGACATGCAATTCGGGTCCTGGCGATCGAAGTTAATCAGCTGGCTCGACGCGGCGGCGGAGCAGCTCGAGCTGCCCCGCCGTCCGGTCGAACATGCCGGGCGAAGCCGGCGCCATCAAAAAACTATGGGGGTGGGCGGAGCCACCAAACGTAGAGAGGGGGAATCAGATCAGTCATTAGGACGTCACTGATCGCCTTCAATAGTTTGTTGGCAAGTCGGCGGCAGCATGTGGTCGTTCCGACAACTTGTCGAAACGGAACCATGCCGTTCACCGCTCTCGGAGGTATTCTGCCGTCCTCCGACCCGACGTCTACATAAGGCGTTCTCTCCTTTCTCTCCCTTGTGACGGTACCGACCTCGTCGACTGGCTCGTACGCTAGGTCGGCGACGGGAGCAAGACTTCTAACAACGTTGCGTCACGATAGTATTCTCGCGCGCCAGCCATGTATTCTCCAAGCCTGACGTGCGTAGTGGCGATTCCGTCCGGCGCCGTCGC
>JANOIK010000508.1:0-9228 GCA_031407585.1 Planctomycetota bacterium
CGAACTCGATCGCGACGCGCCGGCGGAAAGCGCTGTGCTTCGCTTTGGTCGCGCGGTGCACGGCAAAGAGACCAGCGCAGGCTCGCGCCCGCTGACGCCCCGCCAGGGGGAGCTGCTGCTCGAGTGGCTCAACGCGGCCGCCGGCGTGGAGCCGGAGCCGATTCCACCAACTCACGTCGAAGGCGAACCGTTCTCCGGCGACGTGGCGGGCGAGTGGGAGAGTCAGAATGACGAACCGCGCGCGGCGAAGTTCGCGCCGCGCGATGCGTTTGACCCCGAGGTCTTCAATCGCCGGCAGGCCAAGCGACGCGAAGCCGTTGAGTCCAGCGTCGACGAAGTCGAGGACGCAGTTGACGACGACATCGGTATGGATGAGGTCGAATCGACCGGCGAAGCGGACGAGTTCAGCTCCCCAGCGCCGCCGGATCGTCCGTGATCGGCGAGGCCGCCTCTTCTAGAACGGCGGGCATCGGTACGGGCTGGCCCATCGAGGCGTCGCCGTACGAAGCGCCGTAGGCGGCGCCGCCCAGGATCGAGCCGGAACGCGACGTGCCCAATGGCGGACCGCCGGGAACCACGGGGGAGTAGTCGCAACAATCGCTGCACATGCGGCAGCCGCCGGCCGTGAGCAGCAGAGCGCAGGCGACAAGTTTCTTGGTCATGGCAGCAGTCGCGATTCTTAGAGACGCAAGCGAGCCGCAGTCCGTGCGGCCTCGCTGTCATCATCGGCGCGGGCGCCGGCGAGCGTTGAGGTAAAGCCGTGCGGATGGCGCCGGTTGTGCCGCTCAAGCGACGGCACTGCTAGCAAGGGAATGTAGCCATCTCGCTCCGCGAGATGAAGCTTCATATCGCAGAGCGAGATGGCGACACTCGCGCGATCCCCAGCGCACGATAGATCCGCTCATCGGCGAGCGACGTCGCCATGAACTTCACGCCGGGAAACTGATGCCCGCGACTCTGACCGTGCGGCACGGCCACCGTGTAGGCCCCTGCGGCCACGGCCGATGCGCACCCGTTCTGGCTATCCTCGAGAACCATCATCTCGGCCGGCGCCACGCCGTGCTGTTCGGCCGCGAGCAGGTACACATCGGGCGCCGGCTTGCCGTGTTCGATGTCTTCGGCCGTCAGCACGAATGCAAACCGCGGCGCCAGCGTGAACAGCCCGAGGGCGCGCTCGACGAACGCGCGCCCGCTGCTGGTGGCGATCGCCTTCGGAATCCCCGCTGCTTCCAGCGCCGCGAGCAAATCGAGCAGCCCAGGCATCGGCCGCAACTTGGCAGGCAAGAGGTCGACAAAAATCTCCGCGGACTCGGCCGCCAGTTGCTCGGCAGTGTCGGTGAGCTGATGCCACTCGATCATCACAGCCAGCGCCGCGTGGGCCTGCCGACCCATCATCTGATCGAGCAACTCGCCCGTGATTTGCTTCCCGCGCCGCGCAAGAATCGTGGCGCCCACCTCCTGGTAAAGCTCCTCGGAGTTGAACATCAACCCGTCGAGATCAAACGTGACGGCGCGCAGCGGGCGCTGAGGCATCAGAAAGTCGGTCATCAAATCGGTCATCGCTCTAATAAATCTTCCGGCCCCCTCCCCTCGGCGGGGAGGGCTGGGGAGGGGGGATGAAGTAACAGATGATTCGCAATTCTATGCAGCCGCCCGCGCAACTCCCCAAGCAGCACCGCCGTCGCACCCCACACAGAAAACCCCTCAACCATCAACCGCGGCGCCGTGAACTGCAGCGGGCCGCGTTCGATCACCATTGGCTCGGGCGGGACTTGCTCGACGAGGTCGCGAACGGTGAGCCGCAGCACGCGGTCGACTTCGGTCGGCTGCGGCTGCCAATCGGGCCAGCCGCTGATACGGGCGACGCACGGCGTCACCAGCGCGTTGCTCGCGTACACCAACATCGAATCGAGTTCGCCCAACCAATCGAGCGGCGGCTCGCGTCCGAGCTCTTCGATCAGCTCGCGCCGCGCGGCGACGCGCGAACTCTCGCCGACTTCCACCAACCCCCCGGGCAAACTCACCTGACCGCCGTGGCGGCGCAGCGACTCGGACCGCACGGTGAGCGGCAGCGACCACTCGCGGCCGTCCCAGCAGAGCACGAGCGCCACGGCAGCGAGCCGCGCGTCGCTGCGCGGCGGACCGGCGTGGCGGCCGTAGCTGAGCTCGGGCGCGAACTCGCGACGCCATGCGGCGTCGGCTGGCGCGCCGGCAATGTCTGCGGCAAGGAACCGATCGAGCTCCGGAGATTGCCAAATGTTGGTCATGGCGCCTCGCTTGCGTCTTCGCGATCGGCGTTTTGGGCGTCGTCAAATCGGTAAATCGAGTAGCCGTCGCCCGTGTCTTCTGACGCCACGGCGAACACTTCGCGCAGCCCAAGCGGCGGCTCGCTGCGCGCGACGACGTAATCGGCGCCATACCGGCGCGCGATCTCCAGAGTGCGCGCCGGCCCCCATTGTTCGGGAGAGTTGAGCACCATCGGCCCCTCCGGCCCGGGGATCGTCGGGTAAATCTCGTGGCAACGGCGGCGCCACTCGATCACGCCGAGCGCATCTTGCGGGATGTCTTTCCAGTTCACCACATCGGCGCGCTCCGCGTACCACTTAAACGACTGAGCGTGGCGCGGGACGAGGCACATCGCATCCGGCGGCGCGTGCTCGCGAATCCACGCACACGCGGTGAGCCATGCAGCGGGATCCGCTGTTCGCCCCAGGCCCGGCGGCGACGGATTTGCGATGCGATCGGCCACGATGTCTCCGAGGCGCACTGCACACATCAGCATCGCCGCCGCGATGGCAAGCTTCGCCCACGAGCGGTCGCGTCGCAGGAGGTCGATCACCAGGCAGGAAGCGCAAATCGCAACGGCGGCAGGGACGTAAACGTCGGCCTGCCGGAACCAGTAGAACCGTAGCCACCGCGCGGCCACCAGGGGCTGCTCGGCCAGGCTCAACGCGATCGTAGCGCCGATGCAGTTCTCCAACAGCGCGATCGTGGCGAATCGCATGATCCGCTGCGCGCGCTCGAGACGCCAGCGAGCCGAGCTTGCTCCAGCGCGCGTTTGCCGGGCCAACCACAGCGGCAGGCAGGCCATGACCGCGACAAGCACGCCGAAACGCGTCGCGCGGCGAACGAAGTCTTCCGTGGGCAGCGTGGTCGGCGCCAGGTGATGCGGCAGGCGCTCGTACACATAGATGCGCGCCGCTTCGTCGGCCTGCGCCGCGGAGACGTCGCGGTCGAGCGCGAGTGCGGGCAATAGTCCCGGCAGCGCGAGCATTCCACCGAGAAACAGCCCGGGCAGCAACGTGCGAAGGCCCGCTCGCTGTTCGCGCGGCTCGGCGCGCCACACGCCCAGCGCGCCAATCACGGCCCAACCGCCGACGAGCACGTGCATCGCCGCGGCGGCGCCGAACCAGATCCACGGACGCCGCCAGTTGCCCGCCACCATCTCGGCCAAGCCGAGTAGCACCAGTCCGTACGCGAAGCACTTCGCCTCGGCGCCGCCCTTGCCGTGCAATCCGCCGACGACCCACTCGCCCGCGAAATCGCACGTGTCCATCAGGACGATCCACAAGAGCGCCGTAGCGGCAGCGAACCACGGCGCGGCGCTCATCGCACGACTCAATCGCATCCACCCAACTGCGATCAGCAGCCACGCGGCAACGCGGCTCACCCACGCGACCGCGGGCAGGGGCAGCCAGAGCGTAAGCCAACCCACGGTCCAGTAGTATGCCAGGTGGGCGTCGGCCGAGTCGAGAAACGCGTCGCCGGGGCAGTACGCCGGGTTCCAGTAGTGCTTCGCCTTGGTGAGGTAGTGCGTCTCGTTGACGTGCGGCGCCGGGGCTCCACCGGCGACGAAGAACATCGCGAGGATGAGCCCGAGCTCGAGCCACCAACGCCGGTCGGCGCGCGCGGTTGCCCGTGGGTCGGCGGCAGGCTCGGCGTTGGTGGGCGTGTGCGTCGTCATGTCGTTGAGCGTAGAAAAGCCTTGCCGGTTGGGCTACGGGCCCATGGTTAGGGCTCGAAATTGGGGCGTTTACCCCCAGATTTGGGAAAATCCAGCGGAAATTGATGCATTCTCGCGCCGGGCTGTTTACGTTGGGCGGTTCTGATTCTCGCACGATGCTATTCATTAAGCGCAGGAGGCCGTCTATGCCGAGGGAGACTTCTTACGATGGGCCGCTCTGCTAGTGTGCTGTTGGGAATCGTGCTTCTTGAGTTGTGCTTGACCCGCGCCGTCTGTGCACAAACCTGGCTGAATGAAACGAACGCGGAGGCGGAAGCCGACTTCGCGAATCTGCAATACCCGGCGTCGCTCGGCCTGCAGGCGGGGCAATCGACGGGCCTTATCTACGGCGCGCTGTTCGAGGCGGGCGTCACCGAGTTGCTCGGCGCGCCGGCCAACGTGTTGGCGGATGTCGGTTATGGGCCCGCGGCGAGCGATCCACGAACGAGCGGCGCGTGGAGCTGGTTTCCCGGGACGTACGACTCACAGGTCAGCGGCAACGACCAGTTCTACGCCAGCTTCACGGCGCCCGCGGCGGGATCCTATTCCTACTCGTATCGATTCAGTTTGGATAACGGCGCGAGTTGGACGCTCGGCGATCTCGACGGAGCTGGCTCGAGCGCCGGGCTGAATTTCAATGTCACACAACTCGGCGCGATGACCGTCACCGCGCCGCCGGTGCTCGCGGCGGACTTCGTTCGGACGCTTGGTCCGGCGACTCTCAACCTCACGGCGGGGCAATCCACGGGGCTGATCCACGGCCAAATCTTTGAGCCGGGCGTCACGCCCGCGTTGGGCGAACCGGGGAGCGTGACGGCGAATCTCGGATTCGGTCCCGCGGGCAGCGATCCGCGCACGAGCTCGTTGTGGACTTGGAACGGGGCTAACTACGAAGCGCAGGTCGGTTCGGACGACGCATACTTCGGCGCCTTCGCGGCGCCGGCGGAAAACGGGATATATCACTACACAATGAGGTTCAGTCTCGATAATGGCTCGACATGGACGGTCGCGGACCTCGACGGCAATGGAACCATCGCGGGCAATTCGTTCAGCGCGGCGCAGTTGGGCGTGCTCACGGTGACGGGCGGCGTCAACCCGCCGTTCCACGCGGCGGATTTTTCGCGGAATCGGTTTGTCGATGCGGCGGACATGGCGAAGTGGCGCACGGCGTTTGGGCCGGGAAGCGGCGCCGACGCGGATGGCGACGGCGATTCGGATGGGGATGATCTGCTGCGCTGGCAGCGGGCGCTGGGTACGTATACGAGCACGGCGGCTGGGGCGCCGGTGCCGGAGCCCGCGGGCGCGGGGCTGGCGATGATCGCGATTCTGGTTGGGGCCGTGGGCCGACGGCGTTGAAATGTCCGGTCGGTCGGGCCGTTGTTTTGTTGTTGGGCGGACAGAATGGGGTGCGTCGCGGCTCGGAAAGCGGCATTTATCGGGGAAAATGGGCTTCGGCGGGCGTTTTGGGGCGTCGTGAAGTGTCCGCTTTGGCGTTTATTGTGTCCGTTTTGGGGCCCATACTGTCCGCTTTGGGGCGCATTGTGTCCGGTTGCCGCGGCGTCGAGCGTCGGCGTCGCGTCGTTGGAGGACAGGTTGTGGCGTTGTGTGGGCATGTTGAAATGGTTTTCTACTGCGCGGTGGCGTCAGTGCTGAGCGCGTTTTCATACAAGTGTACACCAATAAGCGCCTTTTGTCAAGAGGGGGGCAGCGCCACAATTGGCCTCTTGCGCGTCCGCCATTGTTGACATTGGCGGTAGTGTGAATCGCAAGTTGTGGTTTACCTTTGCGACTGTCACCTTCGAAGTGTAAAATTTGGGCAGGAACCGCTTTTCTTCGTGAGTACGCCAACATGACCATCGAACAAGTGAAATCCGTTTACGAAGCGCAGCCCTTCCGGGCTTTTACGCTTCATCTCGCCGATGGTCGTGAAGTTCCGGTCAAGCATCGGGACTTTATCATGGCCGTGCCAAGCGGGCGGACGCTGTTCGTTTGCCAGCCGGATGACACGGTCAACATGATCGACTTGTTGCTCGTGACGGACTTGGAGTTGAAGCCGGCGAAGAACGGGGCTGGGAAGCGGCGGTAAGGGTAGCGCTTAGGGGAGAATTCTCACGCAAAGGCGCGAAGTGCGCAAAGAAGGAGGCGATTTGCAGCGAATGATTTGTGAGAAGTTATGACGAAAACGTCGGCTTAGCCTTCGAGGGGGCAACCTTATCGGGAAGGAATCCCAGATTTGTTTGCCACCCAAGTTCCCATTGTCGATTGATGTACGCGGCTGCGCCGTCGAGGTCGGCAAAGAGGGTCATGCGGTTAATGTTCATCCTGTCGAGGAACCGCAAGCATACATCCCGTTCAATATTTGGAATGATCACCTTCGTGAGAATCGGATTCGCGTGGGAATTTGAATCGGTCGAGTCCTGGGAAAAGCGATCACGAACATTTTGTATTAGCTCGGCCCCTTTTGGCATTTTCATCAGGACGCCGGTTTGGCTTGACAGTCGTCCGGTGATTTCACGGCGCGGCGAGAAGACCATTGGGGGATCAGGGGCGCCCGCGGGCCCAACCTCCGTGATTCGATGTGACAGGGCGATATAAATCGCACGATCAGTTGGAACTTGAAGGGTTTTTGCCGTCCAATCTACGTGCCCCTCGTGTTCGAACGCGAAGAACAGCGCAACAAAGGGCGAATACGCCCAATCCAATAATGGAGTCGCTGCTCCGTGGTGCTGAGCCAAGGCCCACCATTCTTCCTCATCGACCAAGTCGCGAGGATTGTCGCCGCGTTTGCCACGAACGCATTCCTTGAAAGCTTCAAGATGAATATCGCGCCTAACGGGAGGTTTTCGGAATGTTGAGGGATTGCCAAGTTCGTTCACCGTCTCCGGGAACCGAGCTTCAAGCCGATCCAGCGAGGACCGGAGCGACCAATCAGCATTTCCTTCTCCGCGAAAAATGAAAGTCTGTTGTTGATCGCACTCATTTCGTACAAGGTCGATAAACTCATACCACGATTCGAGACGCTTTTCCCTGACGCCTTTTTGGATTGACTCTGACTCCATTCAATTCCCCTTACATTTGCAGTGCTGGGCAGGCCACGTATTGGCTCTGAATATTCTATTAAAATGGCAAGCCGCATGTAGTCGTACAGGCAATTCGTGCGTACGCGTATATACGTGCTTGCGAGCAGACACATTGTGCGTCGCACCCTGGGGACTGAGGGTAGGAGAGTATTCCGCGGAGTGATTCGGCCTCGGCGATGAGCCGGTGGATGGGGCGTCGAAACTCGGCCGTGGATTTGGCGGGGCGAGTTCCCAGGGCTCGGCGGCCTGGACTATTGGATGTCGCGCCGTTGGGCCTTAGAGATGGGACGCCGGCGGCCGGCGCCCGCCGCGAGCGGCGGGGCTAAATGGGGGAGCGCGGAGCGGCGCGTTGGGGCTCGGCCGCACGGCATCGGAACGATGCCGGCTAACGGGGATGCGAGAGGCGTTTCGTACCTCTGGCCGCGGCGGTGAATGGCGCGTGCTCTGGTGGGGAGCGTCGGGAATCCCTCCCCTGGCCCCTCCCTTCGAGGGAGGGGGATACTAGGCGCCGAGTTTGGGGAACTCGGGTTTGAGGGCTGTGTAGAGGCCCTGGAAGACGGGGAACGTCTTGTCGTACGATTTCTTGGCCTTGGGGTCCGGTTTGACGGACTCCGCGGTGCGCACGGTCGCTTCGCAGGCCTCCGAGATGTCCTTGTAATGGCCGGCGCCGACGGTGGCGAGTAGGGCCACGCCGTACGCGGCGCCTTCGTCGGCGGTCATGGCGGCGACGGGTTTGCCGAAGACGTCGGCTTGCATTTGGCGCCAGAAGGGGTTTTTTGAGCCGCCGCCGCTGGTGCGGATTTGTTTCACGGGGACGCCCAGGCCTTCCATGAGTGCGAGGCTGTCTCGGAGGGCGAACGTGACGCCCTCCATGATCGCGCGGACGACGTGGCCGCGGGTGTGGGCGAGGGTGAGGCCGACCAGCGCGCCGCGGGCGGTGGGGTCGAGGTGGGGGGTGCGTTCGCCGGCGAGATACGGGAGGAACTGCAGGCCCTCGGCGCCGGTGGGCGTGGCGGCGGCTTCGGCGGCGAGCACGTCGAACGGGACGGTCGGCTTACGGGCGCCGTTCTTTCCCACGGTGGAATAGAAGGCGTCTTGGAACCACTGGAGCGAGCCGCCGGCGCTGAGGATGACGCCCATCATGTGCCACTTGCCGCGCACGGCGTGGCAGAACGTGTGGAGCCTGCCGGCAGGGTCGAACTGCGGCTGGTCGCTGTGGACGAAGACGACGCCGCTGGTGCCGATGCTGGTGTTGAGCAATCCCGGGCGGACGATGCCGTTGCCGACGGCTCCCGCGGCGCAGTCGCCGGCGCCGCCGACGACCTTGCAGTTGGTGGTGAGGCCGAGGAGCTTCGCGGTTTCTAAGGTGAGCGTGCCCGTGACTTCTTCGCTCTCGTAGCAGGTGGGCAGCAGACTGGCGTCGAGGTCGAGCTTCGCGAGCAGCGGCTTCGACCACTGGCGCTTCACCACGTCGAGCAGCAGCGTGCCGCTGGCGTCGCTCACTTCGGTGGCGAACTCGCCGGTGAGGCGGCGGCGCACCTCGTCCTTGGGGAGCAGCACCTTCGCGAGCTTCGCAAAGTTCTTGGGCTCGTTGTTGCGGAGCCAGAGAATCTTGGGCGCCTGGAAGCCGGTGAGCGCTGGGTTGGCGACCATCTCGATGAGCTTCTTGCGGCCGCCGGCGCGGCGCTCGATCTCGTCGCACTCGGCGGCGGTGCGCTGGTCGTTCCAGAGCAGGGCGGGGCGGATGACCTTTCCGGCTTTATCGAGGAAGACCGAGCCGTGCATTTGGCCGGAGAGGCCGATGGCGGCGACGTCGGCCGGCTTGAGCTTGGCTTGCTTGATGCACGCGCGCACGACTTTCACGGTGGCGTTCCACCAGTCGTCGGGGTTCTGCTCGCTCCAGAGGGGCTTCGGGTGGGCGCAGCCGTAGGTGGCGTTCGCGGCGGCGAGGATGCGGCCGTCCGCGGAGATGGCGAGACACTTTGTGCCGGAGGTGCCGACGTCGATGCCGAGGGAGATGGACATGGGGAAGGCGCTAGGCTCTAGGCGCTAGGTTCCAGGTGAGGGGGAAGAGGGGAACAATTCGAGTAAGAGTATGAGTAGGAATAGGAATAGGAATAGGAATAGGAATAGGATCGGAGGGGG